>NZ_JASCOY010000087.1:0-18639 GCF_029960075.1 Pseudomonas sp. PS02290 | reverse complement strand
AGCCGGTCCCACTAACAGACCGCACAGACCGCACGCCTCTGTGGGACCGGCTTTAGCCGGGAAGCCGTTGCTCTTGCTGTGCTTTTGATCTTCATATGCAAAAAGTCCAGACGACACCCATCGCGACTTGGGTGCAGGCTGAACGGAGGTTTCGCGGAGTGGGTCGAGCCGCATGGATGCGGCGAGAGCGCCGTCAGGGCATGGATGCCCGTTCGGCGCGGGCCCACGGAGCGGGACCGGAGTGAGGGAACCCGACGAAGTCGGGCCCAACCAGGAGCAGGCACTTTTGGTTACTTTTGGTGCTTTTCAAAAGTAACTCGCCGAAGGCGAAACGTCTGCCCCCAGGCAGACGCTCTTGATCTTGACGTACGAACCCACGCCGCAGGTCGCCGGGTGATTACCGTTCCAGAAGAATCCGCAACATCCGACGCAACGGCTCGGCCGCGCCCCACAACAACTGGTCGCCCACGGTAAACGCGCCCAGATACTGCGAACCCATGTTCAACTTGCGCAAACGCCCCACCGGAATATTCAACGTCCCGGTCACCGACGTCGGGCTCAGCTCCTGAATGCTTGCCTCGCGATTATTCGGCACCAGCTTCACCCACGGATTGTGCTGACTGATCATCCCCTCGATATCCGCGATCGGCACATCCTTGTTCAGCTTGATCGTCAGCGCCTGACTGTGGCACCGCATCGCACCGATGCGCACGCAAATGCCGTCGACCGGGATCGGGCTCTTGAAACGACCCAGAATCTTGTTTGTCTCTGCCTGCCCCTTCCACTCCTCACGGCTCTGACCGTTAGGCAGCTCCTTGTCGATCCACGGGATCAGACTGCCCGCCAGCGGCACACCGAAGTTCTCGGTCGGGAAACCCTCGCCGCGCATCGCGTCAGCCACCTTGCGGTCGATGTCCAGAATCGCGCTGGCCGGGTTCGCCAGTTCGTCGGCCACGGACGCATTGATCGCGCCCATCTGCTTGATCAGCTCACGCATGTTCTGCGCACCGGCGCCGGAAGCGGCCTGATACGTCATCACGTTCATCCACTCCACCAGACCGGCCTCGAACAGCCCGCCCAGCCCCATCAGCATCAGGCTGACGGTGCAGTTGCCACCGATGTAGTTCTTGGTGCCGGCATCCAGCTGCTGGTCGATGACCTTGCGGTTGACCGGGTCGAGGATGATCACGGCATCGTCCTGCATGCGCAGGGACGACGCCGCGTCGATCCAGTAACCCTGCCAGCCCGCTTCGCGCAGCTTGGGGAAAACCTCGTTGGTGTAGTCGCCGCCCTGGCAGGTCAGCACCACGTCCAAGGTCTTGAGCTCGTCGATGCTGTAGGCATCTTTCAGCGGCGCGACGTCCTTGCCCACCGAAGGGCCTTGGCCGCCGACGTTGGATGTGGTGAAAAAAACCGGCTCAATGAGATCGAAATCCTGCTCTTCCAGCATGCGCTGCATGAGCACGGAACCGACCATCCCGCGCCAACCGACCAGACCTACACGTTTCATCGCAACTACACCTTAATTAAAAGTGGGGCCCCGACCGCAGAGAGCCAAAGGGCTCAACCTGACAGTCGTGGGCCCGAGATATTACAGATTGCGCAGCGCGGCGACTACGGCGTCGCCCATTTCCTGCGTACCGACCCGGGCATTGCCTTCGGACCAGATGTCGCCGGTGCGCAAGCCCTGATCCAGCACCAGGCTGACGGCTTTCTCGATGGCGTCGGCGGCGGTGTGTTCGTTGAAGCTGTAACGCAGCATCATCGACACCGACAGAATCGTCGCCAGCGGGTTGGCCACGCCTTTGCCGGCGATGTCCGGCGCTGAACCGTGGCAGGGCTCGTACATGCCCTTGTTGTTCGAATCCAGCGACGCCGACGGCAGCATGCCGATGGAACCGGTGAGCATGGAGGCTTCGTCGGAGAGGATGTCGCCGAACATGTTGTCGGTCACGATTACGTCGAACTGCTTAGGTGCGCGGACCAGCTGCATGGCGGCGTTGTCGACGTACATGTGGCTGAGTTCGACGTCCGGGTAATCCTTGGCGACCTGCTCGACGATTTCGCGCCACAACTGGCTGGAGGCCAGCACGTTGGCTTTGTCCACCGAGCAGAGCTTCTTGCCGCGCACGCGGGCCATGTCGAAGCCGACGCGGGCGATGCGGCGGATCTCGCTTTCGCTGTAGGGCAACGTATCGTAGGACTGACGCTCGCCGTTTTCCAGCTCGCGGGTGCCGCGCGGTGCACCGAAGTAGATACCGCCGGTCAGCTCGCGGACGATAAGGATATCCAGGCCGGCCACGATTTCCGGCTTAAGGCTGGAGGCATCGGCCAGCTGCGGATACAGAATTGCCGGACGGAGGTTGGCAAACAGACCCAGTTGCGAGCGGATCTTCAGCAGGCCGCGTTCCGGACGGATGTCGCGGTCGATGGCGTCCCACTTCGGGCCGCCCACGGCGCCGAGCAATACGGCGTCAACGGCGCGGGCGCGCTCAAGGGTCTCATCGGCCAGCGGCACGCCGTGCTTGTCGATCGCCGCGCCGCCGATAACGTCGTGGCTCAGTTCGAACCCCAGCTGATATTTCTCGCTGGCCAGCTCCAGCACCTTGACCGCCTCGGCCATGATTTCCGGACCGATGCCATCACCTGGAAGAATCAGAATCTGCTTGCTCATAAAACCCTCGTTTCAGAATACGTGTCGAGCCGGTGATCGGTGCCGACTCGGGAGCGGCAAGCTCCAAGCGGTGAGCTGCAAGAATCAGCAGTCACACCGCGGTCAACTTGCCGCTTGCAGCTTGAAGCTTGCAGCTGCCCCTCAGCGAAACAGCCAAGGCTGCGAAGCCCGATGCTTGCTTTCGAACGCGGCAATCGCCTCGCCGTCCACCAGAGTCAGGCCGATGTCGTCCAGGCCGTTGAGCAGGCAGTGCTTGCGGAAGGCGTCGATTTCAAAGCGGTACACCTTGCCGTCTTCGCGGGTCACGGTCTGCGCTTCCAGGTCCACGTTCAACTGGTAGCCCGGTGTGGCTTCAACCACCTTGAACAGCTCATCGACCTCGCTTTCGGTCAAGATGATTGGCAGCAGGCCGTTCTTGAAGCTGTTGTTGAAGAAAATGTCTGCATAGCTCGGCGCGATGATGCTGCGAAAGCCGTACTCTTCCAACGCCCACGGGGCGTGTTCACGGCTCGAGCCGCAGCCGAAGTTTTCCCGGGCCAGCAACACGCTGGCGCCCTGATAACGCTCGGCGTTGAGCACGAAGTCAGGGTTCAGCGGACGCTTGCTGTTGTCCTGGTACGGCTGACCCACATCGAGGTAACGCCACTCGTCAAATAGGTTCGGGCCAAAGCCGGTGCGACGGATCGACTTCAGGAACTGCTTGGGGATGATCTGATCGGTGTCAACGTTGGCGCGATCCAGCGGAGCGACCAGACCGGTGTGTTGAGTAAAAGGCTTCATACGGGCTCCTTATGCCTGGCTCATGGTGCGAACGTCGACGAAACGGCCGTTGACGGCTGCCGCTGCCGCCATCGCCGGGCTGACCAGGTGAGTACGACCACCGGCGCCCTGACGGCCTTCGAAGTTGCGGTTGGAGGTCGACGCGCAGTGCTCGCCGCTTTCAAGGCGGTCCGGGTTCATCGCCAGGCACATCGAGCAGCCCGGCTCACGCCATTCGAAACCGGCTTCGATGAAGACCTTGTCCAGCCCTTCCCGCTCGGCCTGTTCCTTCACCAGACCCGAGCCCGGCACAACGATCGCCTGCTTGATGGTCGACGCCACTTTGCGGCCCTTGGCGATGTCCGCCGCCGCGCGCAGGTCTTCGATCCGCGAGTTGGTGCACGAGCCGATGAACACGCGATCCAGCTGGATATCGGTAATCGCCTGATTGGCCTTCAGGCCCATGTACTTCAGTGCGCGCTCGATGGAGCCACGCTTGACCAGATCGGCTTCCTGCGCCGGATCCGGCACGTTCTGATCCACGGCCACGACCATTTCCGGGGAGGTACCCCAGCTGACTTGCGGCTTGATCTGGGTCGCGTCGAGCTCGACCACGGTGTCGAACACCGCGTCATCGTCGGACACCAGGTCCTTCCAGGCTTCAACCGCTGCGTCCCACTGCTCGGCAGTCGGTGCGAAAGGACGACCCTTCACGTAGGCAATGGTCTTTTCATCGGTCGCCACCAGCCCGACGCGTGCGCCCGCTTCGATGGACATGTTGCAGATGGTCATGCGGCCTTCGACGGACAGGTCACGAATGGCGCTGCCGGCGAACTCGATGGCATGGCCGTTACCGCCGGCGGTGCCGATCTTGCCGATTATGGCCAGGACGATGTCCTTGGCGGTGACGCCGAACGGCAGCTTGCCTTCGACCTTCACTTGCATGTTCTTCATTTTCTTGGCGACCAGGCACTGGGTCGCGAGGACGTGCTCGACCTCGGATGTGCCGATGCCGTGGGCCAGGGCGCCGAATGCGCCGTGGGTCGAGGTGTGGGAATCGCCGCAGACCACGGTCATGCCCGGCAAGGTCGCGCCCTGCTCCGGGCCGATGACGTGAACGATGCCCTGGCGGACGTCGTTCATCTTGAATTCGGTGATGCCGTATTCGTCGCAGTTGTCGTCCAGGGTCTTGACCTGCAAGCGCGACACCTGATCGACGATGGCGTCAACGCCATCCTTGCGATCCGGGGTGGTCGGCACGTTGTGGTCGACGGTGGCGACGTTGGCGTCGATGCGCCACGGTTTGCGACGGGCCAGGCGCAAGCCTTCGAAAGCCTGAGGCGAAGTCACTTCGTGGATGATGTGACGGTCGATGTACAGCAGCGCGGAGCCATCGTCGCGCTGCTTGACCAAATGCGAATCCCAAAGCTTGTCGTAGAGCGTTTTGCCGGCCATCAGACGGTTCCTCATCAGCGTATTTCTATGCCCCGGCCACCGATGTCGCAATGACACCGTAAAGACCCTTGGCTTGTGGGGGAGATGCTATGGAATATGCTTAAATAACTCAAATTCATATTTTTCATGCTTTGCATAACCAACAGGAATCCGAGATGGATTTGGCTAATCTCAATGCCTTTATCGCCATCGCCGAGATGGGCAGTTTCTCGGCCGCCGGAGAGCGCCTGCACCTGACTCAACCGGCGGTCAGCAAACGCATCGCCGGTCTGGAGCAGCAGCTGGACGTGCGGCTTTTTGATCGTCTGGGCCGCGAGGTCAGCCTGACCGAAGCCGGACGCGCACTCCTTCCCCGCGCTTACCAGATTCTCAATGTGCTGGATGACACCCGTCGCGCGCTGACCAACCTGACCGGCGAGGTCACCGGGCGCCTGACCCTGGCAACCAGTCACCACATCGGACTTCACCGATTGCCTACGCTGTTAAGGGCGTTTACAAAGGCCTATCCGGACGTCGCGCTGGACATTCAATTTCTCGATTCGGAAGTGGCCTACGAAGAAATCCTCCACGGCCGTGCGGAGCTGGCGGTGATTACGTTGGCGCCCGAGCCCCACGCGCTGGTGAAGGCCGTCAAGGTTTGGGACGATCCCCTGGATTTTGTCGCCGCACCCGAGCACCCGCTGGCCACTCAGAAAAACGTCAGCCTGGCCGACATCGCCGGCTACCCCGCGGTGTTCCCGGGCGAGAACACTTTCACCCACCACATCGTCAGCGGACTCTGCGAAGCCCAGGGCCTGAAGCCGAATATCGCCATGAGCACCAACTACATGGAGACGATCAAGATGATGGTGTCCATTGGACTGGCCTGGAGCGTGCTGCCCCGGACCATGCTCGACGAGCAAGTCACCGCCATTCCGTTACCGGGCATTCAGTTGCGCCGACAGCTGGGCTATATCGTCCACACCGAACGCACGCTGTCCAACGCCGCGCGGGCGTTCATGGCGCTGCTGGATGCGCAGGCCGCCGGGCTGGAGCAATCGCAGGCGCGCTGAACGCGCACAAAAAAGGCGCCCCGCAGGGCGCCTTCTCACGCTGACTCGGGATCAGTGAGTCAGGGTTTTCTGAGCATTGATTTCGATGCGTTTTGGCTTGGCCTCTTCAGGCACCAGACGCAGCAGGTCAATGTTCAGCAGGCCATTGGCCAAAGCAGCGTTCTTGACCTCGATGTGGTCAGCCAGGCGGAACGACAGCTTGAATGCACGCTGGGCAATGCCCTGGTGCAGGAAGGTCACGCCCTCCGCGCTGTTCTCGCGCTTGCTGCCGGTGACGGTCAGTACGCCCTTCTCGACTTGCAACTCCAGATCTTCCTCCTGGAACCCCGCCGCCGCGATGACAATGCGGTATTGGTCATCAGCGTGTTTTTCGACGTTGTAGGGAGGATAGCTGCTCGCCGACTCGTTGCGCGCCGCCGATTCGAACAGATCGTTGAAGCGGTCGAAGCCAACGGAGTGACGGAACAGTGGAGCCAGGGAAAATGCAGTAGTCATCTGAAAATCTCCTGATAAATCAGCAAGTGGTTATCTCCGCGACCCGATTTCGGCATCGCGTAATCCCAAAATAGGGACAGCCATTTGCGTTTCAAGCGTCGTGCAAAAAATTTTTTCAGGCGGCTTCCGGCACGTTCACGCCGAGCATCTGGCTGATCCGCTCGCAGTCGGTTTCGCGGCGCAGGGCATCAAATAGCACAGTGGCCTCGGGGTAGCTTTTGGTCAGCAGGACCACCCACTGCTTGAGCCGGCCCGGTGCCTGAACGCGGGTCATCTTGGCCATGGCCTGCAGCCAGAAATCCCGCAGCAGCGGCTGCAACTCGATCCAGGTCATGGAGATGACGTCACGCCCGGCTTGCGCAGCGGCGATCTGACGGCCCAAGTCCGGACGCGCCACCAGACCGCGGCCGATCATGATGTCACGGGCCCCGCAGATTTCCCGGCAGCGCCGCCAGTCGTCGACGGTCCAGATCTCGCCGTTGGCAATGATCGGAATCTTCACTACGTCCTGGATCTTGCCGATCCACTCCCAGTGCGCCGGCGGCTTGTAGCCATCGACCTTGGTGCGGGCGTGGACGACGATGTGTTCAGCGCCGCCCGCTTCAAGCGCCCGGGCGCAATCAAGGGCCGGCTCGGTGCTGTCGTAGCCCAGGCGCATCTTGGCGGTGACCGGAATGTGCGCCGGCACGGCGCGGCGTACGTGGCTGAGGATGGTGTGCAGCAGCTCCGGCTCCTTCAGCAACACCGCGCCGCCCCGTGACTTGTTGACGGTCTTGGCCGGGCAGCCAAAATTCAGGTCGATGACCGGGGCGCCCAGTTCGGCCGCGAAGGCTGCATTCTCGGCCAGGCACACCGGGTCAGAACCCAGCAGTTGCACACGCAGCGGCACGCCGGCGCGGGTTTTCGAACCCTGCAGCAGTTCGGACGCGAGCTTGTGGAAGTAATGCTCCGGCAGCAGACGCTCAGTCACCCGAATGAATTCGGTCACGCACCAGTCGATGCCGCCGACTTGCGTCAGCACGTCGCGCAGGATGTCGTCGACCAGGCCTTCCATGGGCGCCAGGGCAATTTGCATGGGTCACACTCGAAAAAAAGTCCGGCAGTTTACGCAGAGACCGGCGGATTGGATACGGTTTACCCGCGCCGGACGTCAGGACACAACGCGGTGCAGGCCGGCGGCGTAGCCGTCGATGAACTCGCTCGGCATGCGCTTGGGCTTGCCCGACGAGAGTTCGATGCAGACGAAGGTGGTTTGCGCCCGCAGCAAGGTCATGCCGTCACTGGGCCGTTTCAGCTGGAAGCGCCGGGTCATCTTCAGGCGCTGGTCCCAGTCGACGATCCAGGTCGCCAGTTGCAGCTCGTCATCCTGGTAGGCGCTGGCCAGGTAGTCGATTTCGTGCCGGACCACGGCCATGGCCCGGTCGAGTCGGCGATACTCGGTCAGGTCCAGGCCCAACTGCTGGGAATGCCGCCATGCGCAGCGTTCGAGCCAAGTGACGTACACGGCGTTGTTGGCGTGGCCCAGGCCGTCGATGTCTTCCTCGCCCACCTGCAGATCGATGACGAACGGCGTTGCCAGATCCCAGACCATGTTTTTCTGTCCCTATCAAATTCATTACGCGGGCAGTGTAACCAAAAGCATCGGACAAAACTGAGGGCGGTCGTGGTTGGCCAGAGGTTGAGGGTGCATGCGCTGACCTCTTCCCGGCTGAAGCCGGTCCCACTAAAAAAGCATCGCGTGCATCCAGAGGGATTGGCTGAACGCGAAACTTTGTGGGACTGGCTTTAGCCGGGAAGGCGTCGGGTGTCACACTGCAGAATCGAGGGCGCCTGCGCGGGCCTCTTCCCGGCGGAAGCCAGTCCTACAACGGCATCAGCGCACCGCCGACTTGGCCGCCCGCAGCACTCGATCCGATAGCTCACTGGGGCCCAGGGCTCGGGCGAGGGCCAGGCCGCCGACCATCAAGGCGATGTCGGCCAGGGTCTTGTCGGTTTCTTCAGGACTGGCGGCGAGCTGCGCCACCATCAGTTCGACGTGTTCGGCCAGTGCGTTGCGAAAATCATCGGACAGACGCGCCATCTCCCCTATCGTCGTCGGCAAGGGGCAAGCGTGCTCTTGAGCGTCGCGGTGCCTGCGCGACAGGTAGAACGCCGCCAACAGCGCGCGCCGCTCCTCGCCCGGCAATTGGTCGTCAATGTTGGCGACCATCTCACGGCGTTCGGCCAGCAACTGGCTGAACGCTTCCAGCATCAGCGCTTCCTTGCTGTCGAAATGCGCATAAAACCCGCCCACCGTGAGCCCCGCTGCGCCCATGATCTCGTTGACGCTGGGCTCGATCGGGCCGCGCGCAATCAGGGCGGTGCTGGCAGCAGCGAGAATACGTTCGCGGGTCTGTGCTTTTTTGTCGTTCATGACCGCCTCCGGGATGATGACGATAATATTATCCTCATCATGTGCGTTGGCAAGGACGCATCAGGCATTTGAGATGACTGACAGGCGGATGAGACAAGAGAGATGACTGAAGATGAGGTAAACAAAGAAAGAAGGGATTGAGAACTCAAACCCCGAAAAAACAAAAGGGCCATTCAATAATCGAATGACCCTTGGTCTCGCAGAGCGAGAAATCGTGGCGTCCCCTAGGGGACTCGAACCCCTGTTACCGCCGTGAAAGGGCGGTGTCCTAGGCCACTAGACGAAGGGGACGCAAAACCTTCGAGCAGATTCGCCGATGACACATGACGAACCCTGGCAGAAATTGGTGGAGCTAAGCGGGATCGAACCGCTGACCTCCTGCATGCCATGCAGGCGCTCTCCCAGCTGAGCTATAGCCCCGGATTTACGCCTCTCGGCGGAGATCAGCTCGAAAGCTTCACTCGGTAAAACTGGCGTCCCCTAGGGGACTCGAACCCCTGTTACCGCCGTGAAAGGGCGGTGTCCTAGGCCACTAGACGAAGGGGACGTAACCCTTGCGTACCGCATCGGTGCTGGTTCCGGAGCGGGACAAACTTCAAGGCAGTAAAGCAAACCTTGAAGCTTCTAATTTGGTGGAGCTAAGCGGGATCGAACCGCTGACCTCCTGCATGCCATGCAGGCGCTCTCCCAGCTGAGCTATAGCCCCACATTACACTGACAGAGAACGCCGCGTTACCGCGTGTTTCTGCGTTGCCGTGTGGACGGGGCGCATATTAAGTGCGACCCACAATGCTGTCAAATTCTTTTTCAAAGAATTCCAAAAGAATTTTCCGGGATAACAATCACTTACCGCCTCCCGGAAAACCGCCCCGCGTCGGGCCGCCGGGCAATCGCTCAATGGCCCGGTGTCGCTCAGGCAACCGCTCAGCCAATCGCGCCGAGCAATTTTTCCCACTCTTTGTTCTCTTTCTTGGACACGCCGCCCAGCATGTCCAGCGCCTGACGCAGACGGAAACGGGTCAGGTCCGGGCCGAGAATCTCCATCGCGTCGGTCACCGAGACTGAATTCGCCTGACCGGTGATGGCAGCGAACATCAGCGGCATGGCGTCACGCAGTTTCAGTTCCAGGTGGTCGACGACCGCCTGGATGCAACCGGTGATCTTGTCCTTCTCCCACTGACGCAAGGATTCCAGCTTCCACAAAATCAACTGAATGACTTGGCGCACTTGCTCCGGCGACAGCTTCTTGTGCTCGAACAGCTTCACGTCCGGCGTCACGCCACCGGCGAAGAAGAAGCCGCCCAGCGGGGCGATCTGGCTGAAGGTCTCGACGCGGCCCTGCACGTGGGGCGCGATCTTCATCATGTAGTCGCTGTTGAAGGCCCACTTCTGCACACGGGTGGCGAACTCGTCCACCGGCAGTTCACGCAGCCACTGGCCGTTGAGCCACGACAGTTTCTCGATGTCGAAAATCGGGCCGCCGAGGGAGACGCGGCTCAGGTCGAAATGCTCGACCATCTCATCCAGCGAGAACTTTTCGCGCTCGTCGGGCATCGACCAGCCCATGCGGCCGAGGTAGTTGAGCATCGCTTCCGGCATGAAGCCCATGCGCTCGTAGAACGTCACCGAGGTCGGGTTCTTGCGCTTGGAGAGCTTGCTCTTGTCCGGGTTACGCAGCAGCGGCATGTAGCACAGCGCCGGCTTTTCCCAGCCGAAATATTCGTAGAGCAGGATCAGCTTCGGTGCCGAAGGTAGCCATTCTTCGCCGCGCAGCACATGGGTAATGCCCATCAGGTGGTCGTCGACGACGTTGGCGAGGAAGTAGGTCGGCAGGCCGTCGGTCTTCATCAGGACCTGCATGTCCATGCGGTCCCACGGGATTTCCACTTCGCCGCGCAGGAGGTCCGGCACCACGCAGACGCCTTCGCTCGGCACCTTCATGCGGATCACATGGGGTTCGCCGGCGGCCAGGCGACGCTCGACTTCTTCCTTGGAGAGCAACAGCGCGCGGCCGTCATAGCGCGGAGTTTCGCCGCGGGCGGTCTGCTCGGCGCGCATCTGGTCGAGCTCTTCGGCGGTGCAGAAGCACGGGAAGGCATGACCGGCATCGACCAGTTCCTGCACGTACTTCTTGTAGATGTCGCCGCGCTCGCTCTGGCGATAAGGGCCATGGGGACCGCCGACGTCGGGGCCTTCGCTCCACTCGATGCCGAGCCAGCGCAGGGCGTCGAAAATCTGTTGTTCGGACTCGCGGGTCGAGCGCAGCTGATCGGTGTCTTCAATGCGCAGGATGAATTCGCCGCCATGCTGCTTGGCGAAGCAATAGTTGAACAGCGCGATGTAGGCCGTGCCAACGTGGGGGTCGCCGGTGGGCGATGGCGCGATGCGGGTGCGAACGGTGGTCATGGAAAATCCCGGATAGGTCGAACAAGCCGCGAATGTTAACAGGCACGGCCTGCGCGGCTCCAGCGCCAGCGGTGATGGGCTGCACAATCGGGGCGATGACGAGACAGGCGGCCCCGCCCTGCCGGCGCGGAACGCCTCGCAACGAATGCCCCGCCATCAGTGCCGGTCATGATCGCGACGATGGCTAGGTGCCAGACCGCCAACCCTGATAAATTTGCTGACATTCCAAAAATCCAGAACGCCCATGCCCGCCCAACTCAAGCGCCGCCTGTTCATCTTCTTCGGGGTGATCCTGCTGATCGCCCTCGCCTTCTTCGCCCAGTGGTACCTGAAAGGACGCTTTCACGAGTCCACCGACAACGCCTACGTGCAGGGTGAAATCACCCGGGTGTCCAGCCAGCTCGGCGCGCGGATCGACGAGGTGCTGGTGCAGGACAACCAGCACGTGGAAAAAGGCCAGTTGCTGGTGCGGCTTGAGCCGGATGACTTTCGCCTGGCCATCGACCGGGCCCAGGCGACCCTGGCAACCCGCGAGGCGGAGCGCTTGCAGGCACAGAGCCGTCTGACCCAGCAGTCGAGCCTGATCGCCGCCAGCGATGCGCAGGTGCAAGCGAATCAGGCCACCCTCGGGCGCACGCAACTGGACCTGGCGCGGCTGCAAAAGCTGCGCACCCCGGGCTTCGTCTCGGAAGCGCAGGTCACGACCATGACCGCCGACAGCAACGTCGCCCGCTCCCAGGTCAGCAAGGCCCAGGCCGACGCACAGAGTCAGCGCCAGCAGGTCAACGCGCTGAACGCCGAGATCAAGCGCCTTGACGCGCAGATCGCCACCGCTCGCGCCGACCTGGCTCAAGCGCAGATCAATGTGCAGCGCACCGAAATCCACTCGCCCCTCAGCGGGCTGGTCGGCCAGCGGGCGGCGCGCAATGGCCAGGTCGTTCAGGCCGGCGCGTACCTGCTGTCGATCGTGCCGGACGAGGACATCTGGGTGCAGGCCAATTTCAAGGAAACCCAGATTGAGCACATGGAGATCGGTCAGGTCGCCCAACTGACGTTCGACAGCTTTCCCGGCACGCCCATCGAGGGCCGCGTCGACAGCCTGTTTGCCGCCTCCGGCGCGCAGTTCAGTCTGCTGCCGCCGGACAACGCCACCGGCAACTTCACCAAGGTCGTGCAGCGCATCCCGGTCAAGTTGACCTTCTCGCCGGACAACCCGCTGCACGGCAAGATCCGCCCAGGCATGTCGGTGACCGTTTCGGTCGACATCCGGCCGGCGGACGACCCGCAACGTGGCCGGTGACGAGCTGATCCGCCCGGTCGGCGAACCGACCCGGCGCGACTGGATTGCCGTGATGAGTGTGATGCTCGGCGCGTTCATGGCGGTCCTCGACATCCAGATCACCAACTCGTCGCTCAAGGACATCCAGGGCGCACTCTCGGCGACCCTAGAAGAAGGCTCATGGATTTCCACCTCCTATCTGGTGGCGGAAATCATCATGATTCCGCTGACGGCCTGGCTGGTGCAGCTGCTCTCGGCGCGGCGCCTGGCGGTCTGGGTGTCGCTGGGTTTTCTGCTGTCGTCCCTGCTCTGCTCCATGGCCTGGAGCCTGGAGAGCATGATCGTGTTCCGCGCCCTGCAGGGCTTCACCGGCGGCGCGCTAATCCCGCTGGCGTTCACCCTGACGCTGATCAAGCTGCCGGAGCATCACCGGGCCAAGGGCATGGCGCTGTTCGCCATGACCGCCACCTTCGCCCCGTCCATCGGACCGACCCTGGGCGGCTGGCTGACGGAGAATTTTGGCTGGGAGTACATCTTCTACATCAACATCCCGCCGGGGCTGGTGATGATTGGCGGTCTGCTCTACGGCCTGGAGAAGAAGGCGCCGCATTGGGAATTGCTCAAGAGCACCGACTACGCCGGCATCGTCACCCTGGGCGTCGGGCTGGGCTGCCTGCAGGTGTTTCTTGAAGAGGGCCATCGCAAGGACTGGCTGGAATCGAACCTGATCGTCGGCCTGGGCAGCATTGCCCTGGTGAGCCTGATCAGCTTTGTGATCATTCAGTTTTCCAAACCGAAACCGCTGATCAACCTCGGCATCCTCGGCAACCGCAATTTTGGGCTGTCGAGTATTTCCAGCGTGGGCATGGGGGTGGGTCTGTATGGCTCGATCTATCTGCTGCCGCTGTACCTGGCGCAGATTCAGGGCTACAACGCCCAGCAGATCGGCGAGGTGATCATGTGGATGGGCGTGCCCCAGCTGTTTCTGATTCCGCTGGTGCCACAGTTGATGAAGGTTATTTCGCCGAAGTTGCTGTGTACGCTGGGGTTTGGTTTGTTCGGGCTGGCGAGCTTTTCCTCCGGGGTGCTCAATCCGGATTTCGCCGGGCCGCAGTTCAACCAGATTCAGCTGGTGCGGGCGCTGGGTCAGCCGCTGATCATGGTGACCATTTCCCTGATCGCCACGGCGTTCATTCAGCCCCAGGACGCGGGGTCGGCGTCGAGCCTGTTCAATATTCTGCGGAACCTGGGCGGCGCCATTGGCATTGCGCTGCTGGCGACGTTACTGGATGCGCGAACCAAGACCTACTTCGACTATTTGCGCGAATCGATCTCCCCCGCCAACCCGCAAGTGGCCGAGCGCATGGCGATGCTCACCGACCGGCTGGGCAGCGAAACAGCGGCCTTGGGCAAGCTCAGCGAGATCGCCCATCAACAGGCAGCGATCATGGCCTACAACGACGCGTTTCATTTTGTCGGGATTGCGCTGGGGATCAGCATGCTGGCGGTGCTGTTGACGCGGAAGCTGCCGTCCGGGGTCAAGGGTGGCGCGGCGCATTGAGCGGAATGACCTGACACTTCGCGATCGCTCAGCCAACAGATTCCCTGCGGGAGCGACCGCGGTGGCGCTTCACCTTGCTCGCGAAGATGCCCTGATATCCACCGCATCTCCATCTGCAGGACCAATGCCTTCGTGAGCAAGCTCACTCCCACAGGTCCACCAGCGTGGCCGGGATACCAGGTTGAACACACCCTTGTGGGAGCGAGCTTGCTCGCGAAAGCGTCGGTACACCCGCTGCATCTTCATCTGGAGTGAAAATGCCTTCGTGAGCAAGCTCACTCCCACAAGTCCAGCGGCGTGGCCGGGATACCAAGTTGAACACAACCCCTGTGGGAGCGAGCTTGCTCGCGAAAGCGTCGGTACATCCGCCGCATCTTCATCTGGAGTGAAGATGCCTTCGTGAGCAAGCTCACTCCCACAGGTCCACCAGCGTGGCCGGGATACCAGGTTAAACACAACCCTTGTGGGAGCGAGCTTGCCCGCGAAAGCGTTGATACATCCGCTGCATCTTCATCTGGAGTGAAAATGCCTTCGTGAGCAAGCTCACTCCCATAAGTCCACCAGCGTGGCCGGGATACCAGGGTGAACACAACCCTTGTGGGAGCGAGCTTGCTCGCGAAAGCGTCGGCACATCCGCTGCATCTTCATCTAGAGTGAAAATGCCTTCGCGAGCAAACTCACTCCCACAGGTCCCCCGGTGTAGCCGATATTCAGCGTCGTGCCCCCGGTCACTCCCACACCGCCCTCAAACCGCCAGCAAGCGCTCGCGCAGTTTGCCGATCTCGTCGCGCATCTGCGCTGCGGCTTCGAACTCCAGGTCGCGGGCCAGTTGGTACATCTTCTCTTCCAGCTGACGAATGCGTTTGGTGATTTCGCTCGGCGAGCGCAGTTCGGCTTCGTACTTGGCGTTCTCTTCGGCGGCCTTGGCCATGCCCTTGCGCTTCTTGCTCCGCGAGCCGGGCACGGTGGCGCCTTCCATGATGTCGGCGACGTCCTTGATCACGCTTTTCGGCGTGATGCCGTTGGCCAGGTTGAAGGCGATCTGCTTCTCCCGACGACGGTCGGTTTCTTCGATCGCGCGCTCCATGGAGCCGGTGATGCGGTCGGCGTAGAGAATCGCGCGGCCATTGAGGTTACGCGCGGCACGGCCGATGGTCTGGATCAGCGAGCGCTCGGAACGCAGGAAGCCTTCCTTGTCGGCATCGAGAATCGCCACCAGCGACACTTCCGGCATATCCAGGCCTTCGCGCAGCAGGTTGATCCCCACCAGCACATCAAAGGTGCCCAGACGCAGGTCGCGGATGATCTCCACACGCTCGACCGTATCGATGTCCGAGTGCAGGTAGCGCACGCGCACGCCGTGGTCGGCCAGGTAATCGGTGAGGTCTTCGGACATGCGCTTGGTCAGCGTGGTCACCAGCACCCGCTCCTCGATCGCCACGCGCTTGTGGATCTCGGAGAGCAAGTCGTCGACCTGGGTCAGTGCCGGACGGATTTCGATCTGCGGGTCGACCAGACCGGTCGGCCGCACCACCTGCTCCACCACACGGCCCGCGTGCTCGGCTTCGTAAGGCCCGGGCGTCGCGGAAACAAAAATGGTCTGCGGACTGACGTTTTCCCACTCATCGAACCGCATCGGCCGGTTGTCCAGCGCGGACGGCAGGCGGAAACCGTACTCCACCAGCGTTTCCTTACGCGAGCGGTCGCCCTTATACATGGCGCCGACCTGGGGCACGCTGACGTGGGACTCATCGATCACCAGCAGCGCGTCAGCCGGCAGGTAGTCGTACAGCGTCGGCGGCGGCGCGCCGGACGGACGCCCGGACAGGTAGCGCGAGTAGTTTTCGATGCCGTTGCAGTAACCCAGTTCGAGGATCATCTCCAGGTCAAAACGGGTGCGCTGCTCCAGACGCTGAGCTTCCACCAGTTTGTTGGCGCCGCGCAGGTATTCCAGACGCTCGTTCAGCTCGACCTTGATGCCTTCCATCGCGTCCAGCAGCGTTTCCCGCGGGGTCACGTAGTGGCTCTTCGGGTAGAAGGTGAAGCGCGGCAGCTTGCGGATGACCTCGCCGGTCAGCGGATCGAACGCAGAAAGGCTTTCAACCTCGTCGTCGAACAGCTCGATGCGGATGGCTTCCAGGTCGGATTCCGCCGGGAAGACGTCGATCACGTCGCCGCGCACCCGGAAGGTCGCCCGGGCAAAATCCATGTCGTTGCGGGTGTATTGCAGGTCGGCCAGACGGCGCAGCAAGGCGCGCTGATCGAGCTTGTCGCCACGATCCACGTGCAGAACCATGCGCAGGTAGGTTTCCGGACTGCCCAGACCGTAGATGCATGACACCGTGGTGACGATGATCGAGTCCTTGCGCTCCAGCAACGCTTTGGTCGCGGACAGGCGCATCTGCTCGATGTGGTCGTTGATGGACGCGTCCTTCTCGATGAAGGTGTCCGACGACGGCACGTAGGCTTCCGGCTGGTAGTAGTCGTAGTAGGAAACGAAGTATTCGACCGAGTTGTTCGGGAAAAATGCCTTGAACTCGCCGTACAGCTGGGCGGCCAAAGTCTTGTTCGGCGCCAGCACCAGGGTCGGGCGCTGCACTTGCTGAATGACGTTGGCGATGCTGAATGTCTTGCCCGAGCCGGTTACACCGAGCAGGGTCTGGTGCGACAGGCCGGCGTCGATGCCTTCAACCAACTGACGAATCGCCTCCGGTTGATCGCCGGCCGGCTCAAAACGGGTAACGAGCTGAAATTCGGACATAAGGTTCCTTTGGACGGCAACGCAATTGAGCACGGACGGCTGATCCCGTCACGGAAAAGACGTACATAGAAGAAGGTGATGGGACTACAGGTGGAGTCGACTGCGCCACCTTTCAAGCCACCCTCCGCAGATTAGTCCGCGGCACTGGACTAACGGTCGAAAAATTTCGCGAAATATCCGGAAAAACCTGCCCCGCCCTGTCGCCCGCACTGGCGCGGCCCTTTATACTTGCTCCCCGTTTGTGCACCGCTCTAGTGCAATCGGCTGGAGCGACGCGACCCATTCACTCCCCACTCAGAGCCCCCGCACAATGAGCCTGTTCTCCGCTGTCGAAATGGCACCACGCGATCCTATCCTGGGCCTCAACGAAGCATTCAACGCCGATACCCGTACGACCAAGGTCAATCTGGGTGTAGGCGTCTACAGCAACGAAGAAGGGAAAATTCCGCTGCTGCGCGCCGTTGTCGAAGCGGAAGAAAACCGGGTGGCTCAACACCTGCCCCGCGGCTACCTGCCGATTGACGGTATCGCTGCTTACGACAAGGCCGTGCAAACCCTGCTGTTCGGTGCCGAGTCGCCGCTGCTGGCCTCGGGCCGGGTAATGACGGTCCAGGCGGTCGGCGGCACGGGCGCTCTGAAGATCGGCGCTGACTTCCTCAAGCAGCTGTCCCCTGACGCCGTTGTGGCGATCAGCGACCCGAGCTGGGAAAACCACCGGGCGCTGTTCGAAACCGCCGGTTTCCCGGTGCAGAACTACCGCTATTACGACGCCGCCACCCATGACGTGAACCGCACGGGGATGCTGGAAGATCTGCAGAACCTGCCGTCCGGCTCGATCGTCGTGCTGCACGCCTGCTGCCACAACCCGACCGGCGTTGACCTGACCCTGGAGGACTGGAAGAAGGTGCTTGAGGTGCTGAAGGCCAAGGGTCATGTGCCATTCCTGGACATGGCGTATCAGGGCTTCGGTGACGGGATCGACGAGGACGCGGCGGCGGTGCGTCTGTTTGCCGACAGCGGCTTGACGTTCTTTGCTTCCAGCTCGTTTTCGAAGTCGTTTTCGCTGTATGGCGAGCGGGTCGGCGCGCTGTCGATCGTGACGGATTCGAAGGAGGAGACGGCGCGGGTGTTGTCGCAGGTCAAGCGTGTGATCCGCACGAACTATTCGAACCCGCCGACCCATGGTGCGTCGATTGTGGCGGCGGTGTTGAGCAGCCCTGAGTTGCGCGCCAAGTGGGAGGATGAGTTGGGTGAGATGCGCCTGCGGATTCGCGGGATGCGTGAGGAGATGACGCAGCGTCTGGCGAATAATGCGGCGGGGCAGGATTTCAGTTTTGTCGCGCGTCAGCGGGGGATGTTTTCGTATTCGGGCCTGACGACGGCGCAGGTTCATCGTCTGCGCAGCGAGTTCGGGATTTATGCGCTGGATACCGGGCGGATTTGTGTGGCGGCGTTGAACAAGGGGAATATCGGGGCAGTTACCGAGGCGATCCTGGCCGTTATCTGACGGCTCTTTTTAAGATCAAAATCAGGATCAAGATCAAGAGCGTCTGCCTAAGGGCAGACGTTTCGCCTTCGGCGAGTTACTTGGAAAAGCACCCCAAGTAACCAAGGGTGCTTGCTCTCGGTTGGGCCCGACTTCGTCGGGTTCCCTCACTCCGACGACGCTCCGTGGGCCCGCGCCGAACGGACATCCATGTCCTGACGGCGCTCTCGCCGCATCCATGCGGCTCGGCCCACTGCGCGTCGTCTGCGTTCGGCCTGCACCAAAGTCGCGATGGGTG
>NZ_JASCOY010000086.1:0-19090 GCF_029960075.1 Pseudomonas sp. PS02290 | reverse complement strand
GAGCGAGCTTGCTCGCGAATGCGTCAGTTCAGGCTACTAAAACTGTCTGTCATGCCGCTTTCGCGAGCAAGCTCGCTCCCACAAGCGTGGGAACAATCACTCGGAGGAGTGAGCCTTAGTGATGCTCCCGCGTTGCGCGGAATTTCACGTCAGGCCAGCGCTCTTCCATCAAGGCCAGGTTGACCCGCGTTGGCGCGAGGTAGGTCAGGTGACCGCCGCCGTCCACGGCCAGGTTTTCCACGGCCTTGTTCTCGAATTCCTCGAGCTTCTTCTTGTCGCTGCAATCGATCCAGCGGGCTGACCACACGGTGATCGGCTCGTAGGCGCACTCGACTTTGTATTCTTCCTTCAAGCGGCTGGCGACCACATCGAACTGCAGCACACCGACGGCGCCGAGGATGATGTCGTTGCTGCGCTGCGGGAAAAACACCTGAGTGGCGCCTTCCTCGGCCAGTTGCTGCAAACCCTGACGCAGCTGCTTGGATTTCAGCGGATCTTTCAGGCGCACGCGGCGGAACAGCTCCGGGGCGAAGTGCGGAATGCCCGTGAAGCCCAGCGCCTCGCCTTCAGTGAACGTATCGCCGATCTGAATCGTGCCGTGGTTGTGCAGGCCGATGATGTCGCCGGCGTAGGCTTCTTCCAGCTGCTCACGCTCGCTGGAGAAGAACGTCAGCGCGTCACCGATGCGCACGTCCTTGCCGGTGCGCACATGGCGCATCTTCATGCCCTTGTCGTACTTGCCCGAGCAGATGCGCATGAACGCGATGCGGTCGCGGTGTTTCGGGTCCATGTTCGCTTGAATCTTGAACACGAAGCCGGCAAATTTTTCCTCGACCGGCTCGACCGTGCGCTCGTTGGCAACCCGGGCCAGTGGCTTCGGTGCCCAATTCACGACGGCGTCCAGAACGTGGTCGACACCGAAGTTGCCCAGCGCCGTGCCGAAGAACACCGGGGTCAACTGGCCGTCGAGGAATTCCTGCTGGTTGAATTCATGACAGGCGCCTTGCACCAGTTCCAGCTGATCGACAAAGCGATCGTACTCATCACCCAAGTGGGCGCGCGCTTCGTCCGAGTCGAGCTTCTCGATGATTTTCACCTCGGTGCGCTCGTGACCGTGACCGGCGGTGTAGACGATGATGTAGTCGTCGGCGAGGTGATAAACGCCTTTGAAATCGCGGTAGCAACCGATCGGCCAGGTGATCGGCGCGGCCTTGATCTTCAGGACCGCTTCGATCTCGTCGAGCAGCTCGATCGGGTCACGAATGTCGCGGTCCAGCTTGTTGATGAAGCTCACGATCGGCGTGTCGCGCAGGCGGCAGACGTCCATCAGTGCGATGGTGCGGGGCTCAACCCCTTTACCGCCATCGAGCACCATCAGCGCCGAGTCGACGGCGGTCAACGTGCGGTAGGTGTCTTCGGAGAAGTCTTCGTGGCCCGGGGTGTCGAGCAGGTTGATCATGTGATCGCGATACGGGAACTGCATGACCGAGGTGGTGATGGAAATGCCGCGCTGCTTCTCCATTTCCATCCAGTCGGAGGTGGCGTGACGGTCGGATTTACGCGACTTCACCGTACCGGCGACGGAAATGGCCTTGCCCATCAGCAAGAGCTTTTCAGTGATGGTGGTCTTACCCGCATCGGGGTGGGAAATGATGGCGAAAGTGCGGCGTTTCGCGACTTCGGCGGCCTGTCTGGTCATGGGAAATCGCCCGAGAGGTGATTCAAAAAAAGGGCGGCGATTATAGCCCAAACCAAAGCAATAACCGAACCGTTCAGTCAATAAGGGGTGGCCAGATACCATCGCACGTGGGAACCTTTGCGGTTACGGAGACGTCCATTCCCTGGTATCGCAAGACGCCAAGGGTTGCAAAATCAGCAAGTTAGCTTGACGAAGCTGCGCTCATGGCTTGTGTTTTCGCCGAGGTATCAACCTTTCCGGCGACCCACCCGCTGCTCTTCGCGAACGTTCGCGTGCTGCCTGAAAAGGCCGGTTTCACGCCAGACGTTCGCCGACTGAAATAAGGAGTCCGCCCGTGGCAAATCGCTATGGCAAGGGGCTGTTGGGAGGTGTGATTGTCATCGCACTCCTGGCCCTGCTGGTCCAATGGATCGGCATCAGTACCATCAGGCAATATCAGGACGATCTGCTGTTTTATCTGCAAGCCCATGTCTGGCTTGTGTTGGCTTCGATGCTCGCGGCACTGGTGGTCGGCATCCCGACCGGCATTGTCCTTAGCCGACCGAACATGGTTGGCCGCGCCGAACGCTTCATGCAGATCTTCAACATCGGTAACACCGTTCCTCCTCTCGCCGTGCTGGCCATTGCTCTGGGTATTCTGGGCATCGGCAGCGGTCCGGCAATCTTCGCTTTGTTCCTCGCTTCGTTGTTGCCCATCGTGCGCAACACCTACGAAGGCCTGAAAAATGTTCAGGGATCCCTCAAAGAAGCCGCTCGCGGCATCGGCATGACACCGCGTCAGGTGTTGTGGCGTGTCGAGCTGCCCAACGCTGTACCGATCATCATCGGCGGTGTGCGTGTGGCGCTGGCGATCAACGTCGGGACCGCGCCACTGGCCTTCCTCATCGGCGCGAACAGCCTGGGCAGCCTGATTTTCCCCGGCATCGCCCTGAACAATCAGCCGCAACTGGTGCTGGGCGCCGCGTGTACCGCGTTGCTGGCGCTGCTGCTCGATGGCGCCGTGACCCTGGCAAGCCGTCTCTGGCTGGAACGCGGCCTGGCTCGATAACTCGAGCCCCGCTGAGAAAGGAATTGCTATGAAGAAGTTATGCACATTAATCATGGGCTTCGGGCTGTTGCTGTCCGGTTTCGCCCATGCCGCGGATGCAGCCGCTGAAACGCCGGTTCTGCGGATCGGCGCGCGGGTGTTCACCGAGCAGACCATGCTGGCCGAACTGACGGCTCAATACCTGCGCGACAAGGGCTATGACGTCCAGATCACCGGCGGCCTGGGCAGTAACCTGGCGCGCAGTGCTCAGGAAAGCGGCCAGCTGGATCTGCTGTGGGAATACACCGGTGTGTCGCTGGTGGCCTACAACCATGTCGACGAGAAGCTCGACAGCGATCAGACCTATCAGCGCGTCAAGGAACTGGACGCGAAAAAGGGGCTGGTCTGGCTGTCGCCGTCCAAGTTCAACAACACCTATGCCTTAGCTCTGCCGGACAAAATTGCCCAGCAGTATCCGCAGGTCAACACCATGTCTGACCTGACCACGGTGCTCAAGGCCGAGGCCGACAAGGGCCACATCGTCGCGCTGGACACCGAGTTCGCCAACCGTTCCGACGGTCTGGTGGGCATGGTCAAGCATTACGGCATGAACCTGGGGCGTGAAAACACTCGTCAGATGGACGCCGGCCTGGTCTACACCGCGCTGCGCAACGGGCAGGTTTTTGCGGGCCTCGTCTACACCACCGATGGCCGTCTGAACGCGTTCAAACTCAAGGTGCTGGCGGACGACAAGCACTACTTCCCGGACTACACCGCCGCACCAGTCATCCGCAAAGAGTACCTCGACAAGCACCCGGAACTGGCCGAGTTGCTCAAGCCGCTCGCTGCGCTGCTGGATAACCAGACCATGCGTACGCTGAACGCGCGCATCGACGTCGACCACGAAAGTCCTACCGTCGTGGCGGCAGAATTCTTGCGCGAGCATCCGATCAACCCTTCCGCCGACAGCGTGCCGGTCCCGCCGGCGTCGGCGGCAAAACAGGAGGAGAAACCATGAGTTTCCTCAGCGCTTTCTCCCATCTGGACTGGAATCAGGTCA
Organism: Pseudomonas sp. PS02290; assembly: GCF_029960075.1. NCBI lineage: Bacteria > Pseudomonadati > Pseudomonadota > Gammaproteobacteria > Pseudomonadales > Pseudomonadaceae > Pseudomonas > Pseudomonas sp. PS02290. The sequence goes on along the minus strand of NZ_JASCOY010000086.1, from coordinate 15,304 downwards.
TGCACCTGACCCTGCAGCACATCACCCTCGTTGGCATCGCGGTGACGCTGGCGATTGTCGTCGGCGTGCCGCTCGGCGTGTTGATGATGCGCTTCCCAACCCTCGCCGGGCCGTTGCAGGCCAGCGCCACCGTGCTGCTGACCATTCCGTCGATTGCCTTGTTCGGCTTGCTGCTGCCGTTCTATTCGAAGTTCGGTCAGGGCCTCGGCCCGATGCCGGCGATCACGGCGGTGTTTCTCTACTCGCTGCTGCCGATCATGCGCAATACCTACCTGGCGCTCACCGGCGTCGAGCCCGGCATTCGTGAAGCCGCCAAGGGCATCGGCATGACCTTCGGCCAGCGCCTGCGCATGGTCGAACTGCCGATCGCCGTGCCGGTGATCCTTGCCGGCGTCCGCACCGCCGTGGTCATGAACATCGGTGTCATGACCATCGCCGCCACCATCGGCGCGGGCGGTCTGGGCGTACTCATCCTCGCTTCCATCAGCCGCAGCGATATGTCGATGCTGATCGTCGGCGCCGTACTGGTCAGCATTCTGGCCATCTTCGCCGACCTGCTTCTGCAATGGCTGCAACGCTCGCTGACTCCAAAAGGACTCCTGAAATGATCGCCAAACAAATGATTGAGCTGCAGAACCTGACCAAGACTTTCCAGAGCAACGGCAAGGAAGTGAAGGCCGTCGATTCAGTGAGCCTGACCGTCAATGAAGGCGAGATCTGCGTGTTCCTCGGTCCGTCGGGTTGCGGCAAAAGTACAACACTGAAAATGATTAACCGGCTGATCATGCCGACCTCCGGCAAAGTGCTGATCAATGGCGAGGACACCACCGGTCTCGACGAAGTCACCCTGCGCCGCAACATCGGCTACGTGATTCAGCAGATCGGCCTGTTCCCCAACATGACCATCGAGGAAAACATCGTGGTCGTGCCCAAGCTCCTGGGCTGGGACAAACAGAAATGTCACGACCGTGCTCGCGAACTGATGAGCATGATCAAGCTGGAACCCAAGCAGTACCTGCATCGCTATCCGCGCGAGTTGTCGGGTGGTCAGCAACAGCGGATCGGTGTGATTCGTGCGCTGGCCGCAGACGCGCCGCTGCTGCTGATGGACGAGCCCTTCGGTGCGGTCGACCCGATCAACCGCGAGATGATCCAGAACGAGTTTTTCGAGATGCAACGCGCGCTGAACAAGACCGTGATCATGGTCAGCCACGACATCGACGAAGCCATCAAGCTGGGCGACAAGATCGCCATCTTCCGCGCCGGCAAGCTGCTGCAGATCGATCACCCGGACACCCTGCTGGCGCACCCGGCGGATGATTTCGTCAGCAACTTCGTCGGCCAGGACAGCACGCTCAAGCGCCTGCTGCTGGTCAAGGCCGAAGACGCGGCGGACAACGCGCCGTCCGTGAGCCCGGAAACCCCGGTCGCCGATGCGCTGGAAATCATGGACGAGAACGACCGCCGCTACGTGGTCGTCACCGATGCCGAAAACAAGGCGATGGGCTACGTCCGCCGCCGCGACCTGCACCGTCAGGCCGGCACGTGCGAGCAATACCTGCGCCCGTTCAACGGCACCGCCGCTTACGACGAACACCTGCGCATCCTGCTGTCGCGCATGTACGAGTTCAACCGCTCGTGGCTGCCGGTGCTGGATGCCGAAAATGTGTTCCTGGGTGAGGTGACGCAGGAATCTATTGCGGCTTACCTGAGTTCCGGCCAGTCGCGCGGGATGAAGACCAGCATTGTTTCGCCTGCGGAATTGGTGGAGCAGGCTGCGTTGAGTTGATGTGAAAGGTCCGGGTGCTTTTGTGCCCGGGCTACTGTTGACGGTGACGACGCTGAGTCGTTATCGCCGACAGTCAGGGTTGTAATTGGTCTGCGTGAATGACATGAGGATCAAGCCCACAGCGTTCCCAACAATCGTGATGACCATGAGCGAGTCAACGGACTGTTGAAAAACCGCTACCTGAACGATCAGCGTGTAAACGGCTGTTCCAGCAATACCCACCGTTACGACATGTCGGCCGATTGTTCTTATGGACAGCACCAGTGCTGATTGCATCAGGACCAGGAAGATCACGGTGAGGGCCGTCAACTGAGGCGCCTCAGACACGATGGTCACGAGGGCACCATCCAGCAATCCAATCGTTGCGCAGACCAGGAAAGCGAACAGTGATCTGCGCGCATATAGGTTGTGGAAGGGTTGGCCTAGATTGTTAAGTCGCTGGGTTAACAGTGTAATTAAATAAAGCGAAATGCCGCACGTTACTGAAAACGTCACACCTGTTTCCAGCTCGTAATCATCATGTATGCCACTGCCTTGCATGACTGAGCTGTAAGAAGTACACAGCACCCATCCTGTGCCCAGTGTAAGCAGAAAGCCAAATAGGCCCAATCTGCCTGACTTTCTTATATTCGTCAGAGCGATGATGATCGAGCTCACCGAGAAGGCGATGCCGGCAAACACGGCTGGGTTAAGGTTTAGCAAAGCTGTGTAGCCACTTGCCCAGCAGGTGAACGTAAACAGGGTGATCCAAAAATAGTTCTTGATCAGTTGTCTTGAAGAGAATGTGGTGGTTGGCGGAGTGGGGGTAAACAGGAATAGTGGTAACGCTATGATGATTGATGCCAACGATGCAACGGCGGCAAGGACGATGGGTTCCAAGTCCACGTTCTGTTTGTAAGTGATGTAATTCATTGTCATGGTATTGCCAGTTAGAAAAATAATTAGTGCGGTCAGGCCTAGCGAGTAAAGTTTTTTCATATTCAAGTCAATGTGTCGTGGCTGTAGTCTGTTTTTTGAATGAATCGATATATGCCTTGTGGCATCCATCTCTGTCTGATTCGTCCTCTATTTGCGTGATATACCCTAAATGGTATCGGCAGTAATCGATCAAGTCCTGGCGGTCGTCATCCCTCAGCTCATGCACCGGATCAAAATCGCTGTCGGTCGCGAACATATTCTCGAATTCGATTTGTAGGGCGGGTTCTTTTTTTATAAAAAATACGGTGATGTTGTCTTCCGCCCAGTGCGTGTCGTAGTAGCCGATGTTGAGGACGGTCCATGCTGTGATGATAAGAACCACCGTAAACAAGAGAATAATCTTTTTCATTCTTGTAGTGGCCTGTGTAGTCCGGTAGTGGCACGCACTACTTTCACAAAATTCATTCCAATATTTCCGGGGCAGATTTTATGCTGATCCTCCGTCTGATGAGGGAACTCTCTGTGGCCGCCGAGGTGTTTTATAGGAAACTCGCGGTTTAAAGCCCTGATCAGATTGATAGCAGCCTCCTGCTGAATATTTGGCACTTGCATCGTGGTGTTAATTCCAAGGTGACTGAAAATCGTACGTGCTACCGCAGTCAGCCCTCCGCCCTCTTCTGGACTACTTAGGTTGTCCAGAAGCACGATGCCTAACACGTTGGAGTTATAAAGCTTGAGGTGTTCGCCCTTGAAGCGTATGTCCCTACCTTCGTAGACGACGCCGGAACAGTCGATTCCAAAATGGTAACCGACGTCATCAGACTTTTCGGCCATTTGAGAATCTTGTACATACCGCATCTGTTCGGCCCCAATAACGCATGCGTAGCTTCTCCCCGCGTGATGAAGTGCAACCATGCTGTAATCCCAGTCTCGGTCCAACGGCTTTTTAGGCGAAGTCGCATGCCACTCCGAACGTTCAACAAACCCGTGCCCCAGCTCCCGCACTTTCCGAATAATCGCCTCTCGCGTCGCGGCCCGATCATTCACGGTGATCACCATGGGCTTCGGCGCATCCCCATGGATCAACGTCTCCACGCGCGTTGTGGTCGTCACTTCGCGCGTGGTCATTCCCGCAAGCTCACTCAACTCTCGCACTGGCGAGCGGAACATGACGTGGAGAGACACGACGGACTCCGCTGAAGAACCCTCAACGCGGGCCAGTCCATAGCTGTCGGTGATACCGGTCTTCTGCTGACCGTCCACCCTCGCCACAAACGCCCGGTTCACCAGCGGCTGTCCCGTTTCGCTGTCGCGGATGACGAAGGTACGGACGAAGACTTTTCCCGACGCCCGAGTGGTGTGTGGATAAAGAGAAGGCGGGGTACTCGACGTGGGCGTCACGTGGCGTGGCGTCGCAGGAGTAGGCGCAACGCGAGCGGCTCCCGCGCGGCCTGACCGCGAAGCAATCAATCGATTCGTGCCCGGCGGACACGCGCACAACACAAGCGCGTCATGCACGGCGGTCGGGATGCCTAGCCACACGAAGCGACTGTCCCCTTCGACGATTTCACCGGTCTGCCCACACACGCCGCAAGGGCTGGTCTTGTCGCCGAGCCGCAATGCCATCCGGCCCTGTTCCAGCGATGACTGCACAAGACTGGCGTGGCAGATTGCGCCGGTGGTGGTGACGTCACCGTCGAGGCCTTGCTCGCGATTGTGAATGCCGAAGAGTCCCATGCATCAGCACTCCGCAGCAGGAAGGAAATCGTCCGGCCACGCGACATCCTGGCGTTGCAGCAACAGAAGGTGTCCCTGGGGCGTATTGATGATCTCGTCGCCGTTGCTCAAGCGACTGCCAACCAGCGCAATTTGACTGTTCGCTTCTCCTGCACCGGTAAGGATCTGCGCCTCAGTGCCATCGGGGTAAACGGCGTAATCACCGACTCGTGCGCCCGCGACCTCACGGCCGTCAGCGAGCGTGAAATTCATACCCAGTGTGCCTTTCACGATGACACCGCCATCGCGGGTCTGGCTGCGTTCCGCTGCTTGAACGCTTCGTTCTCTTTTACCCGAGCCAAGGCTTCCGGACTGAACGTGGCAAGCGCCTCGTCTGAAAAGTGCGGTCGATTCTGATCACGCAGGTACTCGGCGGTGATGTCGTTGTTGTACAGCGGGGAAAGGGCGTTCTCTTGCATGACGCTGATCCTTGGCCGGGTTGATTCGCCTCCTCGTACCGTTCGTGCGAGGTGAATGAACGCCAACCCTAGTGATCAGGATCAATGGGATACGTGGGGGAGAGAGATCCGGTGCGTAGGGCATTTCGGGTGATCAGGTAGCCGATGTCTGACGGACAGGTGGCTTTCGTAACGGATCGCCCATTTGCCACCCACCGGGAACATCACCCTGTCACATCGGTCGGTTACTACGGGTTGATTGAACGCGCGTGGATTCCCGTCTGGCAAAAACGGGCAGAAACGCGACATTTTTAGTTGATCTCCGGCCCCTCAGGTCCTACAGTTCGCGCCGAACGTCCATGCTGGAAACGATCCATCCGGCTCAAGTACTGACGACGAGACAGCAAGGCCACGGGACATCGCGTTCCCATGGCCTTTTTGCTTTCGGCCGAGCAGCCTTGGGAAGTAGGCGAACCAAAGTGGGGATACGGAGGACGTTCACGAGCCGTGCGCTCACACCCATTGTTTTTTACCGTTTGCCAACAGGAGTCCCCGCATGTCGATCCAGGTCGAAGATTATTTCGAGAAAAGCACCTTCGATAAAATGAAGGCGTTTGCCGACAAGCAAGAAACCCCGTTCGTGGTCATCGACACCGCGATGATCAGCAAGGCCTACGACGACCTGCGTGCAGGCTTCGAATTCGCCAAAGTGTATTACGCGGTCAAAGCCAACCCGGCGGTCGAAATCATCGACCTGCTGAAGGAAAAAGGCTCCAGCTTCGACATCGCCTCGATCTACGAGCTGGACAAAGTGATGGACCGCGGCGTCAGCCCGGATCGCATCAGCTACGGCAACACCATCAAGAAATCCAAAGACATTCGCTACTTCTACGAGAAGGGCGTGCGTCTGTTCTCCACCGACTCCGAAGCCGACCTGCGCAACATCGCCAAGGCTGCGCCGGGCTCGAAAGTCTACGTTCGCATCCTCACCGAAGGCTCGACCACGGCTGACTGGCCGCTGTCACGCAAGTTCGGTTGCCAGACCGACATGGCCATGGACCTGCTGATTCTGGCCCGTGAACTGGGCCTAGTGCCTTACGGCATCTCGTTCCACGTCGGTTCGCAGCAGCGCGACATCAGCGTCTGGGACGCCGCGATCGCCAAAGTGAAAGTGATCTTCGAGCGTCTGAAAGAAGAAGACGGCATCGTGCTCAAGCTGATCAACATGGGCGGCGGCTTCCCGGCCAACTACATCACCCGCACCAACAGCCTGGAAACCTACGCTGAAGAAATCATCCGCTATCTGAAAGAAGACTTCGGTGATGACCTGCCGGAAATCATTCTGGAGCCGGGCCGTTCGTTGATCGCCAACGCCGGTATTCTGGTCAGCGAAGTGGTGCTGGTGTCGCGTAAATCCCGCACCGCCGTCGAGCGTTGGGTGTACACGGACGTGGGCAAGTTCTCCGGCCTGATCGAAACCATGGACGAAGCCATCAAGTTCCCGATCTGGACCGAGAAGAAAGGCGAAGTGGAAGAAGTCGTCATCGCCGGCCCGACCTGCGACAGCGCCGACATCATGTACGAGAACTACAAGTACGGCTTGCCGCTGAACCTGGCCATCGGTGATCGTCTGTACTGGCTGTCCACGGGTGCGTACACCACCAGCTACAGCGCTGTGGAATTTAACGGCTTCCCGCCGCTGAAGTCTTACTACGTGTAAATCTGCGCAGTAACGAGAAAACGGCACCCGGTGGGTGCCTTTTTTTTGCGGTTCAAATACTGAATCGAAGAATACTGTCGAGGGTGTAGTTGATCAGCCGCTGAGCCTCGCGTGCTGAGATGGCCGCGGATTGACACGACACGGTCATGCGCCGCGCGGGTTGATTGGCCTTGAGCGCCTGGACTTCACGGAGTGTGGCGTTCAAGAGGCCGGACAATCGCGAGCAATAGGCTCCCATATTTCCTGCCGAGAGGATCGTCGTATTGTAGGCGCGACGATGCCATTGCATTGCGCCTCTTGCCGAATCCACACTGCTCTCGTCCGTCACCGCGCTGCTCAGCGTTTCCGGTACGTTGCTGGACTTTCCTTTAACCAGCAGCCCTTTTCGTTTCGCATATTCATACGTCCTGACGTTCATGAAATCGATGAACCGGGGAATGGTCTGCCTTGCGCATTCGATGATGCGGTCGCATTCCGCCTGTTGCCGCTTGAACTCTGCATCGTGGCGCAGCAGATCCTGTGTGAGCTGCGCGATTCGGCTGTCGAACGGGTTGCTGTCCAGCAGTGCGACCAGCTCAGCCAGTGTCTTTTTGGTGTCGTGATGGAGCGAGCGAATCTGCTTCACGCTGCTGCTCCAGAGCGTACTGCCCTGCCGCGCGATGGCGACGGCTTGATCCATCGCAGGCTCCCTGTATTTACCGTATTCGGCTTGAGGCACCAAACCGAGTTTGATCTTGAAGGCTTCAATGTGTTGGGGAAGTTTTTCCAGATAGCCGATGTTGTATCCCAAGTACCCGACATCGTCGTATTCGATGAGATGTGTTGTCATGATGCCGCCCTCCATGGCGTTACAGCGCAAACTCGTTGTGTTGCCACTGCGCGGTGGCGTAGGTCTTGTCTACGTCGAAGCGTTCGAATTCGTCATGCCTGATGCCCATAATTCTTGCGGAACTCGCGGTCTGCCTCTTTGAACACTTTGAGCAACGTGTCCGCTTCCCGTTTTATCTGGGTCCAGGGTTCAGCCACCAGATTAAAAGCGTTCATGAGGCGGCGCATTGACAGCGCGTTATCAATTTTGCCCGCTTCTTGAGCCGAGTGGATCAGGAAAATATGCAGACCGTTCCACACCACAACCATGTTCTGGATGGCAATGTCTGCATCCAGAATGATCAGGCTTAGATCATGCAGATCATGACGAACGCGCTGCAGTGAGGCGTGGATTCGGTTTTTTTGCTCCAGTAGACGAATGCTGCTCTCTTGTTCCAGGCGCAATGCATTGATCTTTCTACGCACTTTGCCTGCTTCAACCCCGTAGTAAATACCCAAGCCGATCAGGGCAAAACTGGCACCCACCGACTTTTTGATCAGCGTTTTGTATGCCCGCTGTTTTTCTTCAATGTCTGCGGCACGTCGGTTGATGGCGTCGTTCAGCGTTTTGATGTCGGCCGGCACATTATTATTGTCGATGCTCTTTAACTTGAGCTGTACGTCGGGCATTACCCGTGTCGACAACTCCCGCGAAAAGGCATCGAGCCGACCCTTGAGTGCTTCGGTTGTGCTACGTCGATGCAGAACGAGCGCGGCGACCTGCTCGATGTAATGCAGAAAGTCCTGGTGATCGGTCGGCTCGAGCGTCTCTGCAGCCTTTGCCCTGATCTCGTTATAAAGCTCTCTTACACCGTTGCCGTAAACTTGCATCTGATCGGCGAACACCCACAACTCGCTGCCTACGTTCATCAGGTCGGTACGAAGTGGTTTCCATTGCGCGGCGTGAAGATGAATGCGATTGAAACTCGCCTGAAAATCCCTGGCTTCAAGATTCAGGCCGGCGCCTGTTTCGTAGCCCAGATACCAGACAACATCTTTGAGTGCGATGGGAAGCGCGAGACCGTGGGTTGTATAACGCATAAGGTCAATCAGTTGTGATTTGGTCAGGAAGAGGCCTGGCGCGCGAATGGCTTCTTCTACCGTACCCGCTGCAGCGGAAATCAACGTGCAGGGCAGGCGCTCTGCCAAGTCAAGTTTCTCATCCCGAACGGGTGCGTCATCCATGGCTCCGGATGATTTCATATCGTTAATCCTTTAATGAGATGAATGGTGTGAAGGGGAGGCCTGACGTGAACCAGGCGCTCCGGCATGGGGCCGGGAAGAACATCCCTTGTACTTCCCGGCCTGCATTGTTGCGCGTTGGCGGATGAAATCAGGCCATGACTTTCAAGTGTTTTGCCAGCGACAGCGCGTCAACGCTGAACTGAGTGACCGCGTCCTGATCACCACCGTTTACGGTGTTGTAAGTCGCGAGGAAGGCCCGTTTGGCCGCGACACATTTCTCGAACTCGGTGATGTACTGCGCTCGATGGTCATCGAAGTTATGGCACGCCGTGATCAGCTCTTTTTTTAATGTGACCAGGCGCAACTCATTGGTCTTCGCGTAAGTGCTGCTGATCAGGTCATCAATCTGTTTGCGCAGGGTGTTGCGGGCTTCAACCATCCCCAGGTAGTTGATCAGGCTTTCGGCCCGTTCCAGGACCTGTTGCGCCAAGCCGATGGCGGCCTCTACGGCAATCAACTGGGGGGGTGTCATGCCCATTTTGACCAGCTCCTGAGCGGTCAGCGCTGTGTCTTTGGCCAGCTCGGTGAAGCCCTTGGCTTCGATCAGTGCCATGGCGTCAGTCAGCGCTTTGCGCTTTGCTTCCAGCGTGTCCTGGCGTTCTTTGATCTTCAGCACTTCTGCCGGCAGGCGCGCCTGGTCGGCTTCAAGCTGCTTGATGTACGTCCCAGTGGCAGCTCGATCAATCGGCGTTGCCATGGCCGTGATCAGATTGTGGAGCATCAGCTCTTTATTGCCCACGGTGTTCATGATGGTCTGAATTCGAATGACGATGTCTTCAATGATTTCTTCTTTGTCGGACTCAGGGGCGCCCTGGAACTCACTTTGAAGTTCTCTGAGGGCGCCTACTTGAATCCCTAAAACAGTACCCAGTGATTGAACGGTGTCCCGAAGTCTGAAGTCAGACTCACGTATCGCTTTGTCCAGTTCAGAGACTCGGTTGTGCAATGACGGCAGATACTGTGTCTGAATGAACAGAGCTTTCATTTGAATGGTTGCATCGTTGGCATTGGCTTTCGCCTGTTTGAACGCTTGAACGTTCAGCTCCGGGTAGTCGAGGCTGCCTGGAAATTGAGAAATGTTATTCATGTTTAAACTCCGTAATCTTCTCTGAATTCGCGGTCCGCTTCTGCGAACACGTGTTGTAATTTTTGGGCGTCCACTTCAATGGTTTCCCACGGTTTAACCACGAGATTGAATTGGTTGCGGAACCTGCGCATGGACAGGCCGTCGTGGATACCATCTACTTCAGCGGCGGAAGCAGCGATGAACGTGCTTAACGAGTTCCAGACACTGATCAGGTTTTGGGTGGCGATGTCGGCATCGATTACAATCAGATCGAGGTTCTGGAAGTCCATCCGTATACGACCCAGCGACGCCAGGATCCGGTTTTTCTTCGCCATCAGCGCGATATCTTTTTCTTGCTCTTCGGTGAGCTTGTTGCGTTCCTTGCGGATTTTTTCGGCCTGGACGCTGGAGTAAATCATCATGACCAGGTTGCCCATGACGGCACCAATGGCCTGCTTGACCATCTCTTTGTATTCTTTGTTCTTCTCTTCAATGGCCAGCGCGCGGTTATCGATTTTCACCTGAAGCGCCTGGATCTCGCTGCTCATGGTGTTGTTGTCGATGCTCGCCAATTTCAGCTTGATGGCGGGGCCAACCTGTTGGGCCAGTTGTCGGCCGAATGAGTCCAGGCGCTGTTTTATTGCAAGCGCCTCCGCCTCTTGCTCTTTTACTTTCTTGAGTATTTCATCCAGATAAAAACCCAAATCAAGACGATCCATAGCCTCAATGCCGGGAAATTTTTTGCCCAGCTTAAGTTCGGCTTTTCGCAGATCTTCAAGTGTCTTGATGTTGTATTTTTCGATCAGGCCCAATACCGCCATATCATCGAATACTTCCCTCATGCTCGCGCCATAGACTTGCATGGAGCCGGCGAATACCACGAGTTTGGTATTGACGGTCAGCAGGTCGGTGCGCAGCGGATTCCACAGCCTGGCGTGGCCATTGACGAGCTTGAAGGTGCGCTGGAAGTCAACGGGCTCCAGCCCGAGACCGGCGCCGTTTTCATAGCCCAGATAAGCGATGACGTTGTCCAGTTCGGTCGGAAGGGCCAGGCCGGCGATTTCATATTTCTTGAGGTGCTTGAGCTGCTCTTTGGTCAGTATCAGCCCGGTGTCCCGGGTATCGCTCCCGTTTGTTGCGACCGATGAACCGAAAAGGCTTGCAGGATCACTCGCTGCGTCGGTGACGAGGTTTTCCGTAAGTTGAGACATATCATTAGTCCTTTAATGATGCGTATTAAATGTTCTGAAGCTCATTAACGCTTCAGATGCAGAATGGTTAAGGTGTCTGCACGAGAAGGAGAGTAAGTCGTGTTTTTGAGGCGGTCAAAGTGCGAAGGCAGTCTGAGTTTGTAGGATGATTCCTTCCCGCCCATGCGCAACGTTGGCATGTCCCCGGAAATGGGGGCGTGACACACGATTGAGGGCTGCTCGTGAAACTGTGGTTGGCAAATGAACTTACAATTGGCGGTTATATAACTTTCAGTAGTTCACGATATTCCGCCGCGTCTGCTTCATTTCCCAACTCCGCCGCCCGCTTATGGTAATCGAGAGCCAGCGCTCGAACCTGAGGATGGGGTGCTTGCAACAGCGTCTTGCGACTGACCCGCAGGAAGTTGAGATTGCCATTCTGCACGGCAGTTTTCAGCCAGCCGACGGCTTCCTCCACGCGTCCGTGATCTGCCAGCACTGCGGCATGACTGAACTGCCCACGGAAATCACCTGCCTGCGCCGACCGTTGATACCACTCATGGGCTGCAGCGAGATCCTGCTCGCAGCACAGACCCTCTTCCAGATAACGCCCCAGCAGATTCATCGACTTCGCGTGGCCCAGCTCTGCCGCCTTGCGATAGCAGGCCAGCGCGCGGGCCTGATCTTTGTTCACCCCGCGCCCGGTGGCGAGCAGGTTGCCGTAGTTATAAAAGCCCCAGTCCAGACCGGCCTCGGCGGCGAGGCGATAATGCTCGGCAGCCTTTGCCGCGTCCGGTTCGCAGCCCCACCCATGCTCGTGGCAGCGGCCAGCCATGTTCTGCGCCATCGCGTGGCCGCGACGGGCCGCAATCTGGAACCAGACCAGCGCCAGCGCCGGGTCGCGTTCTATGCCGGTGCCGTCGAGCAATATCTGCCCGAGCAGCGCTTGGGCGTCGACGATGTTGGCCTGCGCCGCGATCAGAATCGCCCGTGCGGCACTGGCTGAACTGTCTTCAAGCATGGCGCGCAATTGGTCGCCGTCGAGCACCTCTTCACGTCGCAGATTCCAGGTCATGACTCAGACCTCGACCCACTGCCGCAGCAGGTTGTGATAGGTGCCGGTGAGTTGCAGCAGTGAAGGATGATCGGGCACGTCGCGGCTCAATTGCTGAATGGCCGCGTCCATTTCGAACAGCAGCGTGCGGTGGCCATCGTCCCGCACCAGGCTCTGGGTCCAGAAGAACGAGGCGTACCGCGCGCCCCGTGTCACAGCATTGACTTTGTGCAGACTGCTGGCCGGATAAAGCAGCAGGTCACCCGCCGGCAGCTTGACCTGACGGGTGCCGAAGGTGTCCTGAATCACCAGCTCGCCGCCGTCGTAATCATCGGGATCGCTGAAGAACAGCGTCGATGACAAATCCGTGCGCACACGCTCGGTGCTGCCCTTGGCCTGACGCACGGCGTTGTCGATGTGGAAATCGAAACTGCCGCCGCCGGTGTAGCAATTCACCAATGGCGGGAAGACCTTGTGGGGCAGGGCGGCGGACATGAACAGCGGATTCTGCCACAGGCGCTCAAGCATCGCCGCGCCAATCTCCACGGCAAGTGGATGGCCCTCCGGCAACTGCAGGTTGTGCTTGGCTTTCGCCGACTGGTGCCCGGCGGTGATCTTGCCGTCCGCCCATTGGGTTTCCTCCAGCGCCTGTCGGATGCGACGCACCTCCTCGGGTGAAAACAGACCGGGGATATGTAGGAGCATGAATCGCGACCTGCGAGAAGAATGAAGCGGCGGATGATAGTGATTCTTATTGGTCGTGTAAAACGCCTCCCGCGCGTGTGAATGGGCAGATGTGAAAATTGAGTAATGGGAAAGTGTAAAGAATGTAAGTTTTCTGCGAATGCGAAGCAGTCTCAACTATATTCCGCCGCCTTATTGTTTCCTTGGGGAAGGAAAATGTCGCGCCAAGCACAACCGGTTACCGCCTATTCGCAGCGTTCCATTGTCAGCGCCGTGGGCGTCGCCCTTGCGGCGATGTCAGCCGCCCATATGGCGCAGGCTGCGGAACCTGCATCGGATGCTCTGAATCTCGGGGCCACCAATATCGACGGCGAGCGGGCCGACACGGCTTACAAGACCGAAGAATCGGCCTCGAAAAAGTACACCGCACCCCTGCGCGAAACGCCGAAGAGCGTCACGGTGATTCCGCAGCAAGTCATCCGCGATACCGCAGCGACGAGCCTGGCTGACGCATTGCGCACCACCCCCGGCATTACTTTTGGTGCGGGCGAGGGCGGCAACCCGAATGCGGATCGTCCGATCATTCGCGGCTTCAACGCAGAGAGCGACGTATTCGTCGACGGCATGCGCGACGTAGCGGCCCAGAGCCGGGAGATTTTCAACGTCGAATCAGTCGAGGTCAGCAAAGGCCCGGGCTCGGCGTTCACGGGTGCAGGCTCCACGGGTGGCAGCCTGAACCTCGTCACCAAGGGCGCTCATCTGGGCGATGCCTTCAACGGCGGCTACACCTTCGGTTCGGACCAGACCCAGCGCTACACCCTGGACGTCAACAAGCAGATGACCGACACCTCGGCCTTCCGCCTGAACCTGATGAAGCATGATTCCAACGTCGCCGGCCGCAACGATGTCGACAACAGCCGTTGGGGCGTTGCGCCTTCGTTCGCGTTCGGTCTGGGCACCGACACGCGGGTCAAGGTCGACTATTACCACCTGTCCACCGACGACATGCCCGACTACGGCATCCCGCTGACCAACACCACCGGCCGCAGCAAGTACGTGGTCGACAAGCCGGCCCACGTCAACGAAAACAACTTCTACGGCCTGACCGACCGCGATTACCGCAAGAGCGTCAACGACAGCGGCACGATCCGCCTCGAACACGACCTCAACGACAACCTGACGATCTCCAACAGCTTCCGCATGTCGCGCTCGACGCTGGACTACATCGTCACTAACCCGGACGACAGCCGCGGCAACGTCGCCAGGGGCCTCGTCTCGCGCTCCGCGAAGAGCCGCAATTCCACCTCCAGCGGCTTCGTCAACCAGACTGACCTGCAAGCGAAATTCGACACCGGTTTCATTCAGCACAGCCTGGTGACCGGCCTCGAGTTTTCGTATCAGGACACCCACAACCGCGGCTACAACGTGCTCAGTGCCAGTGGCGGGACCATCGGCTCGACGTGTAACGCAGCGCTCTTGGCGTCCGGCGACTGCACCAGCCTGTCCAACCCGTCGCCGAAAGACGACTGGAACGGCACCATCACCGACAGCCAGGCGTACACCGATACCGACACCAAAACCAGTGCCGCGTATGTGTTCGACACGCTGAAATTCAACGAGCAGTGGTCGTTGAACCTCGGCCTGCGTTACGACGATTACGACGTGCGTTCCAGCGGTTACAGCACCGGTGGCCGGGGCTCGGTGGCGGGCAGCTTCAAGCGTGAAAACACCAGCCAGCTGTGGAATTATCAGGTCGGCGTGACCTACAAGCCACTGCCGAACGGCAGCATCTACGCGGCATGGTCGACGTCCAGCAACCCGTCGGGTGAGACCAGCGGCAACGGTGGTCTGGAAATCGCGGCGAACAACGCCAACCTCGATCCGGAAAAGAACCGCAACTACGAGCTGGGCACCAAGTGGGACTTCTTCGACGACAACCTGTCGCTGACCGCCGCGCTGTTCCGCACCGAGAAGACCAACGCGCGGGTGACCGATCCTGACAATGCGACGTTCCAGGTGCTGGACGGCGAGCAGCGTGTCGATGGTCTGGAGCTGACCTACAGCGGCAACATCACCGGCAAATGGAAAGTCTACGGCGGCTACACCTACATGGAGAGTGAGATCGTCAGTGCGACCAGCAAGGCGGATGAGGGTAATCACATGCCGAGCACGCCGCGCAACAGCTTCAATTTCTGGTCGACCTACGAACTGATGCCGAAGCTGACCGTGGGCGGCGGCGCGACGTTCGTCGATTCCCGTTTCGGCAACGAAGCCAACTCGGTGGAAGTGCCGTCCTACTGGCGCTACGACGCCATGGCCACGTACGCGCTGACAAAGAACGTCGACCTGCAACTGAACGTGCAGAACCTGACCGACAAGCGTTACTACGATCAGGTCTTCACCACCCACTACGCCCACATGGCTGCCGGGCGTACCGCGCTGATGAGTGCCAGCTTCCACTTCTGATCCGGTCACTCCCACAAGTCCGGCGAACGATCCGAAATATCGAGTCAGTCCACTGCCTCGTGGGAGCGAGCTTGCTCGCGAAGACCTGAGTTCAGTCGCTGAAGATTTCAGCGACTGTGCCGGCCTCTTCG
>NZ_JASCOY010000085.1:0-19113 GCF_029960075.1 Pseudomonas sp. PS02290 | reverse complement strand
GTCCCGGCCTCTTCGAGAGCAAGGTGGAGCGCCACCCCGGTCACTCCCACAAGTCCTACGAAACGGCTGAAATCCCGAGGCGACCCTCGATTCTGTGGAAGCGAGCTTGCTCGCGAAGGCTGACTGTCAATCACCAGAGAAAATGGCTGGCTGTCCCGGACTCTTCGTGAGCAAGCTCACTCCCACAAGTCCTGCGAAACGGCAGAAATCCCGAGGCGACCCACGATCCTGTGGGAGCGAGCTTGCTCGCGAAGGCTGACTGTCAATCACCAGAGAAGGTGGCTGGCAGTCCCGGCCTCTTCGTGAGCAAGGTGGAGCGCCACCCCGGTCACTCCCACAAGTCCTACGAAACGGCTGAAATCCCGAGGCGACCCACGATCCTGTGGGAGCGAGCTTGCTCGCGAAGGCTGACTATCAATCACCAGAGAAAGTGGCTGGCAGTCCTGGCCTCTTTCCCACAGGGACCGTGTTTGCTGCGCGACAGCGCGGACTCTGGACAACGATGGGTTGCAGTGACACTCATGCCATCTGGAAATAAAAAACGCCCCGACTGGTTCGGGGCGTTTTTGTTTTTACTTGCTGCTTGCCGCTTATAGCTCTCGGCGATCAGCCGACCGCCGTCACACCCTGAATCCGCGTCTGACCCTTGCGGAACAGCACCAGCGTGGCGATCAGCCCCAGCACCGCAGCGCCGCTCAGCCAGATGCCCGGAGCCGCTTTGTTATCTAGCACGTGAATCAGGTAAGTACAGGCCGCCGGCGTGAAACCGCCGAACGTCGCGGTCGCCAGGCTGTAGGCCAGGGAGAAGCCGGTGGTGCGCACTTCGACCGGCATGATCTCGGTCAGGGAAACCACCATCGCGCCGTTGTACGAGCCGTACAGGAAAGACAGCCACAGCTCGACCATCAGCAGGTTGCCGAAGCTCGGGTTGGCGGTCAGCCAGGACAGGGCAGGGTACGCCGTGATGATCGCCAGAATGGTCGCCGCCAGCAGCAGGGGCTTGCGGCCGATCCGGTCGGACAGCGCGCCCATCACAGGCAGCCAGATGAAGTTCGAAATCCCGACGCAGACGGTCACCAGCAAGCTGTCCAGATCAGACAGGTGCAGCTCGTTTTTGCCGAACGTCGGGGTGTAGGCGGTGATCAGGTAGAACGACACCGTGGTCATGACCACCAGCGCCATGCCGGCGATGACCAGTCCGAAGTTCTGGCCGATCGACTTGACCACTTCGCCCAGGCTTGGGCGGTGGTGTTGCGCGCGGGCTTCGAACTCAGGGGTTTCTTCCAGCGAGCGACGGATCACGAAGATCGCCGGAACGATCAGGCAGCCGATCAGGAACGGCACGCGCCAGCCCCATTGGCCCATGTCTTCCGGGCTCAGCCAGTGGTTCAGGCCAACCCCCAGCAGACCGGCGAAAACCACCGCTGCCTGTTGGCTTGCCGATTGCCAGCTGACGAAAAAGCCCTTGCGGCCCGGCGTGGAAATTTCCGCCAGATAAACCGAGACACCGCCCAGTTCAACGCCTGCGGAGAAGCCTTGCAGCAGACGCCCGATCAGCACCAGCAGCGGCGCGGCGACGCCCAGGGTCGCGTAGCCCGGCACGCAGGCAATCAGCACCGTACCCATGGCCATCATCGCCAGCGTAATGACCAGGCCCTTTTTCCGGCCGTGGTGGTCGATGTAGGCGCCGAGGAAAATCGCACCCAGCGGGCGCATGAGGAAACCGGCACCGAAAGTCGCCAGCGACAGCATCAGCGATGCGAATTCACTGTCGGCGGGGAAGAAGGTTTTGGCGATGGCTGTGGCGTAGAAGCCATAGACCATGAAGTCAAACATTTCAAGGAAGTTGCCGCTCACAACGCGAAATATCGCCTTGCCTTTGCCCGTATTCGAGGCCATCTGGAATTACTCACTTAAGCTGTCTAGCTGGGGGGATCCGTTATATTTATGCGTCCTCTGCTGCGGCGCCCGCGCTTGGCCTCGGGCGCCCCAGATTTGTAACGATATGTGTAAAGCTGGCGGTTGGCAATCAGAACGCCCCGGCCATCGACCACGGACCTCCCGCTGCGCCCGCGTGAAAACAATATTTATGTATCCCATCGATGGACTCGTTCCCGGTTTAACTCCCCGCACATTCTCTCAGTGCCTCACGGGGCCCTGAGCGATCCTCAATCCATTGCACGAGTTAACTGGCCAATGAGCTCAACCCTTCATCTGATCGCTGGAGTTTCCCGGCGACCGACCTTGCATAACGTCGCGATCAAACAGCTGCAATACGCACTGCAACAACAATTCCCGGACCTCGAAATCGATCCCGAGATTTGCGTCATCACCCGAACCGCCTCCGACGGCACCCAGCGCGCGGAAACACTGTTGAGAAATCTGCAGCAGGCATTCCTGACGGGCAAGACTCCCCTTTGGCGCTCCGAAGCCAACACACTTGTCATCGATCCCGCCGTACAGGACGCGACCCCGACGCCCATCGATTTCGATCAGTTGAATGTTCTGGTCGATACGGTTGCTCTGGCGCTGAACGAACAGTTCCAGCAGGCGCTGATGGATTTCTGGGAAGCGCCGGCTGCCGATGGGCAGAGCCCTTGGGCGCAGCTGTCCGATGCGCTGAAGAAGGGCTATCTGCGAGCGTTGAACGCCACCCCGGCGCTGCACAAAAACGAGGGCGATTTCCTTCGTCCCATCGCTTATTTTCCCGACCAGACCCAACGCAATTTCATGCTGAGTATCGACAAGGTCCATGCGGATGATGTCGTTCGTGCCTGCATCCCCCAGCCAGCGGCCGCTTCCTCACCGGCGTCAGTCCTGCCCGTGCTGGCAGCGACCGGCGTGTGGGGCGGCACGGAGATGTTTTTCACATGGCAGTCGCCGGGTCTGATCGTCAGGCATGGCTCGCTGGCTGATCTGCTGGCCAGCCTCGATACTTCGCCGGCCGCCACCCACCCCGAAACCTGGGCACTGCGCGAGGTTGAGGGAGACCTGTTCAACGCATTGGCCCAGTCAATCCTTGCTTGCCAATTGCAGCAGATCACCCGGCTCGATCACGCCGACGCAGAAGATTTTGCCGATCTTGATCGCCGGATGGCCATCGCCACAGACATCACGCCTTTTCTGATCCCCGCCATCCCCGGGATGGAAACCCCCGAAACCCTTCCTGACTGGTTGCGCAACGCCAGCGTTGCCGACCGCATGGATTTCAGCCGTCGAATGATTGCGTTGGCGAGCGCTCCAGCGGGCGCAGGGAGCAGGTTCAACGAAGACATT
Source organism: Pseudomonas sp. PS02290 (assembly GCF_029960075.1). Taxonomy (NCBI): domain Bacteria; kingdom Pseudomonadati; phylum Pseudomonadota; class Gammaproteobacteria; order Pseudomonadales; family Pseudomonadaceae; genus Pseudomonas; species Pseudomonas sp. PS02290. The sequence goes on along the minus strand of NZ_JASCOY010000085.1, from coordinate 15,837 downwards.
CCGCTGTTGCTCGATTACGCCAGTCAGCAACTGCAGCGCGAAATGCTCGCCGATCACCCGGAGGCCGCAGATCTGCTGATAGCCGACCTGGACGTCGTTATCCGCAAAGTGGTCGCTGCCGCGATTCCCGGCGGTGGTCAGGTGGTCACCTCGGGCGTGGTCGAGCCGGTGCGCATGAGCCTCGCCGAGTTTGCTCTGGAGAACCTTTCCGGCGAGCCGGCCGGTGCGCTGCACGTCGTGCACAGGGACGGCACCCCGGCGCCGGACTGGTTCAGCGCCGATTACCTGCGGCTGCTGGTGTGTCAGGTGGACATCGGACGCCATTATCCTGCGCTGCTGAAACGGCTGCTGGTGACTGACCCCGGTGAATCCGCCAAGCGTCAGGCGGCGTACATCGATCAGCTTCGGGCGCAGCTGCCACTGCGGGCGCTGGAGCTGAAAATGCGGAGCGAGGGGCACTTTTGTGACAGCGCCTGTCAGCGTGTTGCCGCCCTCGTGCAGCCGCCGGAACCGCGCCCTTCAGCGCTGCGCAACACGACGTTGCGTCCACTGGCCTTCCGCGCCATGGTTGGCAGGAAGGCCGATGCGGTCGCCAACATGTTCGTGATCAGTGACCGCGATACGTCCAGGGATCCGGTGGTGCTGTATCGGCCGTTTTCCCGCCAGTCGCTGATCGAATTCGAGTCCTGGGCAGCCCTGCGCGCCGCCATCGTCGAACCCGGTGAGCTTCAGGATGACGTGCTGACGTGGATGGACGATCACGCGCGGCAGGTTTACGGCAATGGCGGCTTCGATCAGCCGCACATCGTGCGCTTCGGCCAGGGCTCGGAGTTCGCACCCCTGGAAACCCCGGCGCCTGCGCAGTTGGCTGTCGACGAAGTCGTCGGTGACCCGCTGGTTGCGCTGTTCAAGGCCAATGCAGCCGCGCTGGTCGAGCTGGCGGACAGGCAGTCCACGTCCAACGCCGAAAGTCGCTGGGCCTTGCTCAAGCGCGGTGGCTGGCTGGCGCTGGAGACCGTCATGCCGTTTGTCTCCGGCCCCGTCGGTAATGCGCTGTGGCTGGTGCAGATGATGAACGAGGCGCAAGGGGCCCTGGCCTCTGAGCGCAATGCCACTGACGGTGATCGTGAAGAGTCCATGGGCAATTTGCTGCTCACCGTGGCGATGTTGCTGCTGCATAGCACCCAGGCTAATCGTGTCATTCCGGCGCGCGGGCGATCAGCAGGGGTAGCTCGGCCGAATCTGGCAGACCTGCTGGCAGCACCCAGTCCGACCCTTGCACCTGAGCCAATGCCTGTAGCAGAGCCCGACCCGCTGCCCGGCACAGTGAGAACACAGCTGGATTTTTCCTGGTCGCGCGCCGATCTGAGCCTGACGGCTGCCCAGCAGGTTGCGCTGCAGGCGTTTGAAGTCCGGCCAGCGCCTTTGCTGCCGGAGCCATCAGGCGCCGCTGGCACCCAAGGGCTGTATGAGCTGAATGGCGCGTGGTACGCGCGCATTGATGGTGCGGTGTACAGGGTTCAGGTGAGCGACCACGTGCAGATTATCGACCCGCGAAACGATGAACTCACCGGGCCCTGGCTTGCGCGTGAGAGTGAGGTCTGGCGTCTCGACCTTGGGCTGCGCCTTCGCGGCGGCGGCCCCAAGCGCAGCGCCCGGCAACTCGCGCTGGAAAACGCCGCCCGACTCAAGCTGGCCATCGCGGAAAAGTCCGAGCTGCTCAAGCGCCAGAACGATCTTTACATCAGGATTGTGGAGAACGACAACCGTATCGATGCCCTGCCGCTCGAAAGGCACCATGAGATCACTTCGTTGCTGGAAACAGACATCCGCGCCGTGATGGAGATCATCGACCGCAAAAATGCTATCGACCAGTCATTGCGTCCTGCCGATCGCACCCCTGACAAGACCTATGCCAAGGATCTGCAAGGTATTGCCCGACGGATCTGTCTGCTTGAAGGCGTGCTGCTCAGCGACATGCTCATCGTCGCTAAAGAAGAATTGGCCCGGATGCGCGCCGTGTCCGGGATTCTCTCTCTCGAGAATGTCGGTATCTATCTGGGGCTGTTCGAGAAGTCCCTGGTGCTGCAAGAGAGCGGAGTGCACTGGGCGCTGGTCAGGGAAGGGCTGTGGCAGCGGTTGCGCGAGGTGCCGAAAGTCGGCGAGGCATACTGGCGCACGGAAGCGCTGGAGTTTTACAACAACCGGATGTTCTCCCTCCTCGATTGGCGCGCCAGTCGCATGTGGTCGTCCCTCGAACTGTGTTTCAGCGCCGAGACCATCCTGGACACCCACAGGGCGGTGACGCTCAAGCGCATGCTCAACGACGACTCGCTGCACTCGGCGCTGAGCTCTCAGGCCGAGCTGGAAAGGCCACACGATTACACGATCGCCGAACAGATCGCTGTGCTGGAAAGCTCCCTCAGGGAATATGACCGGGCCTCGATAGTCGCGCTCGCCGCCTTTGAAAGTGAGCCCGAAGCGGTCAATACCGGGCATTTCAATCGTTTTCTCGAGGATCTTTCGTTGATCTCCGACCGCGCCGAGCACCGGCTTTCGGACCTCATTCGCGAGAGCGAGGAGCCCGCCGAGACGCTTGCCGAATATGTTCCGCGCGCGGCCCAGACGCGCAAGCGGGTGATCAAGACCCGAGGCCAACGCACGTTGATTGGCCGTCTGCGCGAAGGTGAAGAGCCTTCACTGGGTGAAGTCGTGGAGGTCAAGGACGCCACCGGTGATCGCGTCGTCGGCACGTACCACCAGCATGCGGAAGGGGAGTGGGTTGAACTCGAGGACCAGCGCCGCCATCCGGTCAATCGTGACAGTATCGTCCCGCTGGCAGAGCTCATGCGTCGCGGCCGCGCCTTGCTGCAGCGGATAGAAACTGACATCGCCATTGCGGTGCGCCAATCCCTTCGCGCCAATGAGCCAGAGGACATGGAAGACATCCTGGTGCAAAAGGCCGACAAGCTCGGTGAGCTGGCGGAGAAGCTGCAGATTCATCTGGACGATTCCGAAGCGGGGGAAAGCGGGGCCCAGGCCGTGCAGACGCTGCTGGACGAGTTGCGTGAGGCCGGGCAGCGACTTCGCGAGCAGGGCCGGCAATTGCGCATCGACATGATCAAGCGACAACCGCCGACAGCCAGCCGGATCAGTTATCTGGATCGCCAGCACGAGGTGCACATCGCCCGGGTTGACGGCCGAAAAAATATGTCGGGCGCCCGCCGCAACGACTTCGTGCAGGAATACGCCATTCGCGACAAGGAAGACCATCTGCTGTGGTGGGCGCATTTTCATTACGCCAGTGAAGATGCCGCAGCCGACGCCTTCACCGCCGCGCACCTGAAACTGCCTGAACAGCGACTGATGGGTTACAGGGCGATGCTCAAGGCGGCCAAGGACAATAAGGAAGTCGTGAGCATTTATCGCAGTGCCATCGGCAAGGAACTCGCGCAGCGGTTGTTTCTGCATCTGGCCGAGTAAATTCCAGGGCCGCTGCAGAGGCAGTTGCCTGGACGTGCGATTTTTTTAGGATTCGTCACGCAAGGGATTTATCATCCGCAGCAATTCTGCAGTCGAGTAAGGCTTCCGCCCCTCGACCCGCAAAAGCGTAGGGAAGTCTGCCGAGGGACGCGACCAAGGGTTAATGGTCGTTTGCCCTCGGTGCGACTAGACTGCGCCGCGAGTTTCGATCCTTCATGCCGCCCGGAGCGGCATGATTCAGCCAGAGGCACCAGAGTGGTGGCTCGGCCAGTTCTGAGGAGTACGCATGGCTGTCTACAACTACGACGTGGTAGTGCTGGGTTCGGGCCCGGCGGGTGAAGGCGCGGCAATGAACGCTGCCAAGGCCGGGCGTAAGGTGGCAATGGTCGACAGCCGTCGGCAGGTCGGCGGCAACTGCACGCACCTGGGCACGATCCCGTCGAAGGCCCTGCGTCACTCGGTCAAACAGATCATCCAGTTCAACACCAACCCGATGTTCCGCGCCATCGGCGAGCCACGCTGGTTCTCGTTCCCGGACGTTCTGAAGAACGCCGAGAAGGTCATCAACAAGCAAGTGGCGTCGCGCACCGGTTACTACGCGCGCAACCGTGTCGACGTGTTTTTCGGCACCGGCAGCTTCGCCGACGAGCGCAGCATTGATGTCGTGTGCAACACCGGCGTCGTGGAAAAACTGGTTGCCAACCAGATCATCATCGCCACCGGCTCGCGGCCTTATCGGCCCGCCGATATCGACTTTTCCCATAAGCGTATCTACGACAGCGACACCATCCTCAGCCTGGGTCACACCCCGCGCAAACTGATCATCTACGGCGCAGGCGTCATCGGCTGCGAATACGCGTCGATTTTCAGTGGCCTTGGCGTCGAGATCGAACTGATCGACAACCGTGACCAACTGCTGAGCTTCCTCGACTCGGAAATCTCTCAGGGCCTGAGCTATCACTTCAGCAACAACAACGTGATGGTTCGTCACAACGAGGAATACGAGCGCGTTGAAGGGCTGGACAACGGTGTGATCCTGCACCTCAAGTCCGGCAAGAAGGTCAAGGCCGATGCCTTGCTGTGGTGTAACGGCCGTACCGGCAACACCGACAAGCTGGGTCTGGAAAACGTCGGCATCAAGGCCAACGGTCGCGGTCAGATCGATGTCGACGAAGCCTACCGCACCAGCCAGCCGAACATTTATGGTGCAGGCGACGTGATCGGCTGGCCGAGTCTGGCCAGTGCGGCCTATGACCAGGGTCGGTCGGCCTCGGGCAGCGCGGTGGACAACGGCGCGTGGCGCTTCGTCAACGACGTGCCGACCGGGATCTACACCATCCCCGAGATCAGCTCGATCGGTCAGAACGAGCATGACCTTACCGTGGCCAAAGTGCCGTACGAAGTGGGCAAGGCGTTTTTCAAGAGCATGGCCCGTGCGCAGATTTCCAACGAGCCGGTCGGCATGCTGAAGATCCTGTTTCACCGGGAAACCCTGCAGATCCTCGGCGTGCACTGCTTCGGCGACCAGGCATCGGAGATCGTGCACATCGGTCAGGCGATCATGAATCAGCCGGGCGAGGCGAACACCATCAAGTATTTCGTCAACACCACGTTCAACTACCCGACCATGGCCGAGGCCTATCGGGTAGCGGCGTACGACGGCCTCAACCGGCTTTTTTGAGCGGCTCCGGCCGGTGGCCTGAGCCGGCCGGGGAGACCGAGTTCAGTACTTCCCAAGGGTGGCGCTGGCCAAACCGGGAAAGTCTGTAATCAGGCTGTCAACGCCGAAGTCGGCGAGTCTGCGCATAAGCGCGGGCTCGTTGACTGTCCACACCGAGACATGCAGGCCCTGATTCTGGGCTTTCTTCAAGCGCTCGGGCGTGCACAGCGTCCAGTTCAGCGCGAGTATCTCGCATCCGTAGCCCTGAGCCACTTTCAGGGGGTCGAGCCAGGCGTATTCCGCCACCAGGCCGCGCGAAATGTCTGGCGTCAGTTCCAAAGCCGCGCGCAGCACTTCCCGGGAACTCGACGTGATCGTTACTTTCTCCAGCAGTCCGTGGCGCTGAGCCATTTCGCGGATGGCCAGCACGGTCGTTGCGGCACGGGTGCGTGACGCGCTTTTGACTTCCAGCTGCCAGTGATCGAAGGGGCATTTCTCGAACAGTTCTTCCAGGCGCGGAATGGGGCAGGGCTGCACCCAGCCCGGGCCGCCCTTGCGCGCGTCGTAGGTCACCAGATCGGCGGCGTCGTGTTCGACGACTTTGCCGCGCCGGTCGGTGGTGCGCTTGAGGGTAGGGTCATGGATCACCATCAGCTCGCCATCGCGGGACAGGTGCAGATCCAGTTCGCAGCGTTTTACGCCGTGTTTGAGGCATTCCTGAAAGCTGGTCAGGGTGTTTTCCGGTGCTTCGCCCTTGGCGCCGCGGTGGCCGTAAATAAGGGTCACAATCACTCCTTGGTACGCATGGCGCGGGAATAAATCGCTCTGAAATAAAGTCGAGCTGGAAAGTGGCGCTGGAATCAGTTTGGCTTTACGTCGGGGTCACTTTGCTCACGGGCCAGTCGCCTCTGAGCGGCTTGTCGTTGCAGGATGTGTCGGGCGAGCAATTGGCGCTGGGCATCGGTGAGGTCGATCCACTCCGTGCCGACGTCAAAATCGCCGATGGTCAAGGCATGGCACTGCGTCACCCGTGCGCGCAGCATCATCCCGGAAGCCTGGGGCATCAGCACCATTTTCACCGACAGCAGGGTGCCGGGCTGGAAGGGTTGAGGGGTTTCGAATTGCAGGCCGCCCTCGGACATGATCACGCGCTGCGGGGCGCCGAGCTTGCCCAGTGCGGTGTGCGCAACCACTTGGCCGAGCAGGTCGATGCGTTTGCTCATGGCCCGAAGGAAGCTGTTGGTGGTGCGGTCGCGATCATCCAGCTGACGCAGCAGATGCTGGGATTCGAACTCGGCGACGTGCAATTCGCTCAGCAGATCGAAGAGCGTCGAAGTGTCGTGATGGCCAGGTTCATCTCCCGTGCCGGGGCCGGCAATCCGGTTAATTTCCAGTGCGACGCTGTCCTCGATACGGTAGTATTCGCGGCGTTCTTCTTCATCTAGTGTCGGCATGGCGAACCCATGGTAGCGGCGGTTGTCAGAGTGATTGCTCAAGATCATAGCTCAGCTTTCCGAGCATGATTCGGCGGTGATTCGAGTGTAAAGCCGCTTGCCCCAGGCCCGCCACAAGCACGTTCCCATTCCTCCGAACAAGCGCCTAAATGTTCAGACCTCTTTTTGTATTCATCGGCACGCGCTACACCCGTGCAAAGCGCCGTAATCACTTTGTCTCCTTCATTTCCCTGACGTCGATGATCGGCCTCGCCCTGGGCGTGGTCGTGATGATCGTCGTGCTGTCTGTCATGAACGGCTTCGACCATGAGATGCGCACCCGCGTGCTGGGCATGGTGCCCCACGCCACCATCGAGTCCGGCGAACCGATCAATGACTGGCAGGCCCTGGCCGCTCGGGTCAAACAGAACAAACAGGTCGAAGCCGTTGCGCCGTTCACCCAGATGCAAGGCCTGCTGACCAACAACGGCAACGTGCAGAAGATCCTGCTCAACGCCATCGACCCGGCGCAGGAGCGCAAGGTGTCGATCATCGACGGATTCATGAAGCAGGGCAGCCTCGATGATCTGGTCGCGGGCGGCTTCGGCGTGGTGATCGGCGACAAGGCCGCGACCAAGCTCGGTGTCGGCATGGGCGACAAAGTCACTTTCGTGTCCCCGGAAGTCACCGTGACGCCGGCCGGCATGTTCCCGCGCATGAAGCGCTTCACCGTAGTCGGCATCTTTCACGTCGGCGCCGGCGAGCTGGACGGCTACCTGGGCGTCACCAATCTGCAGGATCTTGCACGGCTGCACCGCTGGAAGCCGGACCAGGTGCAGGGCTTGCGCCTGAAATTCACCGATCTGTTCAAGGCGCCGCGCACCGCGTACGAAATCGCCCAGAATCTCGGCGAGCATCAGTATTACTCCCGCGACTGGACGCGCACCCACGGCAACCTCTATCAGGCGATCGGCATGGAGAAATCCATCATCGGCCTGCTGCTGTTGCTGATCGTGGCGGTCGCGGCGTTCAACATCATTTCCACGCTAGTGATGGTGGTCAACGACAAGCGCGGTGACATCGCCATCCTTCGCACGCTGGGCGCGACCCCGGGCCAGATCATGGCGATCTTCATGGTTCAGGGCACGGTCATCGGTGTGGTCGGCACGCTGATCGGCGCAGTTGTCGGCATTCTCGCGGCGCTCAACGTCAGTTCGGCGATTTCCGCGCTGGAAGGTTTGATCGGTCACAAGTTCCTCAATGCGGATGTCTACTTCATCGACTATCTGCCTTCGCAATTGATGGCCCAGGACGTGCTGCTGGTATGCGGCGCGGCGCTGGTCCTGAGTTTCCTCGCCACCCTGTATCCAGCCTGGCGTGCTGCGCGCACCCAGCCGGCGGAGGCGCTACGTTATGAGTGAGTCGGGCATGAGTGATAAAGCTGTACTGAGCTGCCGCAACCTGGGCAAATCCTACGAGGAAGGTCCGGAATCCGTGGTCGTGCTGTCCGGGCTGCAACTGGAATTGCACCCGGGCGAACGCGTGGCGATCGTCGGCAGTTCGGGGTCGGGCAAAAGTACCTTGCTCAACCTGCTCGGCGGCCTCGACACGCCCACCGAAGGCAGCGTCTGGCTGGCCGGTGAAGAGCTCTCGGCGCTGAACGAAAAGGCTCGCGGCCTGCTGCGCAATCGCGCCCTTGGCTTCGTCTATCAGTTCCACCACTTGCTGGCCGAGTTCACGGCGCTGGAAAACGTCTGCATGCCATTGTTGATTGGCAAGACGCCGATTCCGGAAGCCCGTCAGCGTGCAACCGCGCTGCTGGAGCGGGTAGGGCTCAAGCATCGCCTGGCGCACAAGCCGTCGGAGTTGTCCGGCGGCGAACGTCAACGGGTGGCGATTGCCCGCGCGCTGGTCAACCAGCCGGGTCTGGTGATGCTCGACGAGCCTACCGGCAACCTCGATTCGCACACGGCCCAGGGGATTCAAGACCTCATGCTGGAACTCAGCACGTCGTCGCGCACCGCGTTTCTGGTGGTGACCCACGACATGACGCTGGCCCGGCAGATGGACCGCGTGTGGCGTCTTGAAGAAGGCCGTCTGGTCGAAGCCTGACCCGTGCAACCGGTGTCTATCGGGCATCGGCTTTTACTTTTAGCTGCTTAGTTACGGTGCTCCACGAATGTTCAGACCGTTATCCATCTTTATCGGTACGCGCTACACGCGGGCCAAGCGTCGCAACCACTTCATCTCGTTCATTTCCATGACCTCGATGATCGGCCTGGCGCTGGGCGTGCTGGCGATGATCGTGGTGCTGTCCGTGATGAACGGTTTCCAGCAGGAAATGAGTTCGCGGATCCTCGGCATGGTCCCCCATGCAGTCATCTCCGGGGTGAAGCCCCTGGACGACTGGCAGCCGGCCGCGAAGGCGTCGCTCAAGGACCCGCAAGTCACTGCCGCCGTGCCGTTCACTGAAATGGACGGCATGCTGTCGTACAAGGGCTCGATGCAGCCGATCCAGATCAACGGCGTCGACCCGGCCCTGGAATCCAAAGTCTCTATCGTGACCCAGCACATCGTGCAGGGCCGGCTGCAGGACTTGAAGGCCGGTGAGTTTGGGGTGGTGATCGGCGAAATCACCGCCCGGCGCTTTCGTCTGAACGTTGGCGACAAACTGACCCTGATCGTGCCGGAAATCAGCAATGCCCCGGGTGGCATCACTCCGCGGCTGCAGCGTTTAACGGTGGTCGGCGTATTCAAGGTCGGCGCTGAGCTGGACGGTTCCATGGCGCTGGTCAACGTGGCCGATGCCGCCGTGATCCAGCGCTGGCAGCCCAATCAGGTGCAGGGTGTGCGCCTGGCGCTGACCGATCTGTACGCCGCGCCGCAGGTGTCGACGGCCATCGCCGGCGGACTCGGTGCGGACTACAAGGCGGATGACTGGACCCACAGCCAGGGCAGCCTGTTCAGCGCAATGAAGATGGAAAAGACCATGATCGGTCTGCTGTTGCTGATGATCGTTGCCGTGGCGGCGTTCAACATCATCGCCACGCTGATCATGGTGGTAAACGACAAGGGCGCTGACATCGCGATCCTGCGCACCATCGGCGCGACACCCGGCCAGATTATGAGCATTTTCATAGTTCAGGGCACCGTCATCGGCATCGTCGGCACCGTGATCGGCGGCGTGCTGGGCGTGATTGCGGCGATCAACGTCAGCCAGATCGTCGGCTGGGTCGAGCGCGTGACGGGCCAGCACATCTTCACCTCGGACGTTTACTTCATCAGCAATCTGCCGTCGAAGCTCGAAGGCAGTGACGTGGCGCTGATCTGCAGTGCCGGGTTTATCCTCAGCTTCCTGGCAACGATCTACCCGGCCTACCGCGCCGCTCAGATCCAGCCGGCCCACGCCTTGCGCTACGAATAGGAAATGAGGATGCCCCGTCTTTTCGCCATTGCCCTAGTGCTGGGAGCAAGCCTCTCGGCGCAGGCGTCACCCGGCGAGCATTTCGCCTTCGGTCATCCCGCCGATGCGGCTCAGGCAACGCGTACGGTTGAAGTGACCCTGGGCGATATCTACTTTGAGCCTAAGTCGCTGGACGTAAAAAAGGGCGAGACCGTGCGCTTCGTGCTGGTCAACAAGGGCCGCCTGTTGCACGAGTTCAACCTCGGTGATGCAGCCATGCATGCGGCGCATCAGCAGGAAATGCTGAAAATGACGGCCAGCGGCATGCTGACCCCGACCGGCATGAAGCACGACATGGCCGGCATGGATCACGGCTCGGAGCAGGGCGCCGGGAGCATGAAACATGACGATCCCAACAGCGTGCTGGTCGAACCAGGCAAAACCGCCGAGCTGACCTGGACGTTCACCGACGCCACTGGCCTGGAGTTCGCCTGCAATATTCCCGGGCATTACCAGGCGGGCATGGTCGGCAAGGTGGCGATCAGTCAGTAAACGCTGAAAACCCGGTCCGAACCCGATAAACTTCGCGGCCTTGGTTTTTAACAGCCGCTTTTTAAGGTTCAGGTCCCGCCATGCATCCCGCAGCCGAACACTCGCCGCTGGGCAAGTCCAGCGAGTACATCGCCACCTACACGCCGTCTCTACTGTTCCCGATACCGCGCGCTGCCAAATGGGCAGAGCTGGGGCTGACCGCCGAGACGCTGCCTTATAAGGGTGTCGATTTCTGGAATTGCTACGAGCTGTCCTGGCTGCTGCCGTCGGGCAAGCCGGTGGTGGCTATCGGTGAGTTCAGCATTCCGGCGGACTCGGCCAATATCATCGAATCCAAGTCGTTCAAGCTCTACCTCAATTCGCTCAATCAGACCGCGTTTGCGTCTGAAGCCGAGCTGATCGCCACGCTGGAGAAGGATCTGTCGGCTGCCGCTGGCAAGCCGGTGGGGGTGCGCATTCGGGGCCTGAAGGACATCGAGGCCGAGGGGATTGTCGCGGTGCCGGGCGTGTGCGTCGATGACCTGGACGTGAGCATTTCAAGCTACGACCGCCCTCAACCCGAGCTGCTGCGCTGCGATGAATCGCGTGTGGTGGACGATGCGCTGCACAGCCATCTGCTCAAATCCAACTGCCCGGTGACGAGTCAGCCGGACTGGGGCAGCGTTGCGGTCGAATACCGTGGCGCCGCGCTTGATCACGCAAGTTTCCTGGCCTACATCGTCAGCTTCCGCCAGCATTCGGATTTCCACGAGCAGTGCGTGGAGCGCATCTTCATGGACCTGCAGCGCTTGCTGAAGCCGGAGAAACTGACCGTGTACGCGCGTTACGTGCGCCGCGGCGGGCTGGACATCAACCCCTACCGCAGCACTGAAACGCTGACGCTGGAGAACGGACGTCTCGCGCGGCAGTAATATCTCACTCACGTTCTGCAAGTGAACGCACTGTGGGAGCGACCGGCGTGGCGCTCTCACATGAATGGGAAGGAATGATTCAGATCCCCATGCTGCCCAGGGTGACCAATACATTGCGCAGGGTGCCGGCAATGGTGGGGTGATCGACTTCAAACCGCTCGACCGCCAGGTTGACGCCATCGGAGATACTTGGGTCCTGAGAGACTGTCTCCAGTTCGATCTGCGCCTGGATCTGCTCCATGACCTCGGTCAGATTCCCGCGCTCCTCCAGGGTCAGCTGCGGATTCTGCTCAAGTTGCTCGCGCAAGGTGTTGAGTTGTAGTTGCAAGTCACTGACGGACATGGGGTCTTCCTTAATCTGATTAGTCTCACGATGGACCGCAATGCGCAGGCAAAGGTCCTTTACGGTCATAGACTAATCCACTCCCGGCCGCTGTGCATGACCTCAGTCAGCTCAAGGCTTTTCCGACTTCTGTCGGCGCAGCGTGATATCCGCCAGACACGACTCCAGTTCGCCCAAGTGATCGATGACCGAATGCGCGCCGGCGGCATACAGCTCAAGGGTGGCGCGGCCGCGACGGCGCTCGCGATCCAGATCACTCAACGCCTCCCATTGCTCGGGTGACAAACCGCACAGCGGCCCGCAGGACGCCAGCCCGACCGTCCACAGTCCTGCGTTGATCCCGGCCATGAGCAGACGCGGATCGCCGCTGACCAGCACGCAACCGTCCAGTTGCCTGACGCCGAGGGTCATCAGCGCCTGCCAGCACGCATCAGGCGCGGGCCAGCGGTTGGTCGGCGTGGGGGTGGGCAGAACCAGAGTGCCGAGTGGCGCAGCCAGTTGGTCGGTGATAGAGGAGGGGTATTCATCGATCCAGGCGCAGGGAATGCCGAGCTGCTTCAGATGCTTCAACGCGTTGATCGCACCGGGCGCGAGCGTTGCGAATGGCTGGGCGTCCTGCGAGACAAGAGACTTGCCATCACTCCCGAGCAGCGTGCGCGCCTGTGCCCCGAAGTCGACGAGGCAACCGCTCAATCCGAACAATACAGCGGTGAACGACGGCGCAGCGACGGCAACTGGGGCGAGCATGGCATTCCCTCTCAAAGCCGATGACGCTAAGGGATTGCCATGACAAATCGATGACCGAACGATGATAGTGATTCAGGATGTTTATTGCCCTACAAAACACCGACCATTTCAGCGACGTAAATAGTCACAGAACGCTTTATACTCTCGCCTTTGGTTTGGGGCGTAGCGCCCACTTGATTACTTTGACTGGGAGTCTCAGCTATGCCCGAGAACGGTGCTGGCTTTATCAATCGTCTGATTCGAACGTGCGTGTGGGCCAGCCTGGCCGTGGCGCCGATGGCTGCAAATGCGGCAGACGAAGATCCGTGGGAAGGCGTCAACCGTGCGATTTTCCGTTTCAACGACACCGTCGACACCTACGCGCTGAAGCCCATTGCCCAAGGCTATGAGTTCATCACGCCGCAGTTCCTCGAAGACGGCATCCACAACATGTTCAAAAACGTCGGCGAAGTGACCAACTTTGCCAACGATGTGCTCCAGGCCAAACCTGAAGCCGCCGGCGTCGACACCGCCCGCCTGATCTTCAACACCACCTTTGGTCTGCTCGGCTTCTTCGACGTGGGCACCAAGATGGGCCTGCAGCGCAACGACGAAGACTTCGGCCAGACCCTCGGTCATTGGGGCGTTGCCAGCGGCCCGTTCGTGATGCTGCCGCTGTTCGGTCCAAGTACCGTGCGTGACGCGTTCGCCAAATACCCGGACACCTATACTCAGCCTTGGCGTTACATCGATCACGTGCCGACGCGCAACACTGCGCTGGGCGTGAGCGTTGTCGACACCCGCGCCAGCCTGTTGTCGGCTGAAAAGCTGATCAATGGTGACAAGTACATCTTCATCCGCAACGCTTACCTGCAGAACCGCGAGTTCAAGGTCAAAGACGGCAAGGTCGTCGACGACTTCTGATCCAGCGGTCTGCAAAACGATGCTAAAAAGGCGACCCGAGGGTCGCCTTTTTATTTTCGCTATTTTTCGAAAATGTGACGGAGTTCCGGGCTGCCGTCACTTCATCGCCAGAATCGTCAGCCCCAGTTTCTGCTCGCCGCCGTCGATGTCGGCGATCCACACCACCTCGGTATCGGCCTCCAGGCCCTTGAGCGCGGCGTGCTCGGAATCGATGCTCACGCTGATCTTGTCGCCCACCTGGAATGAGCGGGGCGCCTGTATTTGCATGCCGGAGCTGGAGAGATCCACGCAGACCGCCGGGATAATCTGGCCGGCGTAGATCAGGTTGATGTCCGCATCGACCCGCATGCGAATGTAATCCCGTTTTTCTTCGTAATCGCGATCGAGCTGGCCCATGGCACATCCTTTGTTTTGATTGCTGATTTAAGGGTTCTTATAACTCCGGGCGATTTGCGATGTAAAGACACCGCTCGGCAGCGGGGCCCGCTTGAAACGCCAGGCGGATGGGAGTACCGTCTGCGCCTTGAAGGGCAGCTCTGTCATGTGAAGCGTTTGACCAAAAGTCCGCTACCTGAGCCAGAGAGGCTAGAAGCGAATCCAGTACGCGGGCTGACTGCAACCAGCCGCCTACGCCAACCTAATCTGGCGCCGTTTGCCCACATGCAAAAAACCAGTGCCACGCTGCTGATCATCGATGACGACGAAGTAGTGCGCGCGAGTCTCGCAGCCTATTTGGAAGACAGCGGGTTCAGCGTTCTGCAAGCCGGTAATGGCCTGCAGGGTCTACAGACTTTCGAGCAGGAAAAGCCCGATCTGCTGATCTGCGATCTGCGCATGCCGCAGGTGGGCGGTCTCGAACTGATTCGTCAGGTCACCAGCCTCGCGCCGGAAACGCCGGTCATCGTGGTGTCTGGCGCGGGCGTCATGAGCGATGCCGTCGAAGCACTGCGCCTTGGCGCTGCCGATTACCTGATCAAACCCCTCGAAGACCTCGCCGTGCTGGAGCACTCGGTCCGACGCGCGCTGGATCGGGCGCGCCTGCTTCACGAAAACCAGGAATACCGACAGAAGCTGGAGACCGCCAACCGCGAGCTCGAGGCCAGTCTGCATTTGCTGCAGGAAGACCAGGACGCAGGCCGTCAGGTGCAGATGAACATGCTGCCCACCAGCCCCTGGGCCATCGACGCGTTCGAATTCGAACATGAGATCATTCCGTCGCTGTACCTGTCGGGCGATTTCGTGGATTATTTTCGAGTCGATGAGCGACGTGTTGCGTTCTATCTGGCGGACGTGTCCGGCCATGGCGCATCGTCAGCGTTCATCACCGTGCTGTTGAAGTTCATGACCACGCGTCTGCTGTTCGAGTCCAAGCGCGGCGGCAGTCTGCCGGAGTTCAAGCCGTCCGACGTGCTGGGCCATATCAATCGCGGGCTGATCAGCTGCAAGCTGGGCAAGCACGTGACGATGGTGGGCGGCGTGATCGACGAGGAAACCGGGCAATTGACCTACAGCGTCGGCGGTCATCTGCCGCTGCCGGTATTCTACACCCCGGGCGACACGCATTACCTTGAGGGCCGCGGTCTGCCCGTCGGACTGTTCAACGAAGCGACTTACACGGATCACGTCATCGATCTGCCTGAGTCCTTTAGTCTGACGCTACTGTCCGATGGCATTCTAGACCTTCTGCCAGGTGATACACTCAAAGAGAAAGAAGCCAACTTGCCCGAACTGGTCAAGGCGGCGGGGGGCAGCCTGGATGGTCTGCGCCAGACGTTTGGATTGGCCACGCTAGGGGAGATGCCGGATGATATCGCCTTGTTAGTGTTGAGCAGGAACCTTTAATGAGTACCGGTAGAATCCAGTTCGCCGAGCAAGATGGCACATTCGTCCTCAAGTTTGTGGGTGAAGTGCGTCTGACACTGTGCTCGGCGTTGGATGCGACAATTGAGCGGATCTTCACCTCGATGAACTTTTCGACGGTGGTCATCGATCTGACCGAAACCCGCAGCATCGACAGCACGACCCTCGGTCTGCTGGCCAAGCTGTCGATCCTCTCGCGCCAGAAGGCCGGGTTGTTGCCGACAGTCGTGACCACCCACGAAGACATCACGCGCCTGTTGCAGTCCATGGGCTTCGATCAGGTGTTCAACATCGTCGGTCGGCCGATTCCCCGCCCTGAGGCCCTGAGCGACCTGCCGAGCCAGGATCAGTGCGAAGACGTGGTCAAGGCCAAGGTACTGGAGGCCCACAAGATCCTCATGGGCTTGAACGATTCGAACCGCGAAGCCTTCCGTGATCTCGTCAACGCCCTCGAACACCAGTAGAAGCGCCATCAGCAAGATCAGTAACACGCCCCGGTCCTGAACCGAGGCAATAAAAAAGGGCGGCACCCTCACAGGTGC
>NZ_JASCOY010000084.1:0-19365 GCF_029960075.1 Pseudomonas sp. PS02290 | reverse complement strand
GCTGAAGCCGGTCCCACTATCAGTCCGCGGTGATCCAGTGGACTGCATTGCTTTTCGTGGGACCGGGTTCAGCCGGGAAGGGGCCGGTGTTAACACTCTCAATCTTGCGGTGTAACGCCCGACGCTTTCCCGGCTGAAGCCAGTCCTACAAGTCGAGCGTGATGCTTTTAGTGAGACCAGCTTTAGCCGGGAAGGGGCCGGTTCGTGCGCCCTCGGTCTTCTGCCGATGCCGGTGCTTGGCACCGCGCGTCCACGTCGACTGAACTGTGCGCGCCACTTGCGGCCTCAGACTTACACCGCTAAAGGAGGCCAAGGCCATGAACCACGACGAATTCAATCAATACGACGCAGAGCGCTTCCACGGTCAGGTCGCCGAGCAACTGGGCATCAGTGTGGGAGAGCTGAAAACCTGGATGATCAACGACATCGAGCGGGTCACTGAGGGCGGCGAGGAGGTAGGGCACATGGTGGTGTTCCGTGAGTCCACGCCGGATGAGGTGCTCAACAAGCTCAAGAATCCGCAGAGTCGTTATACGGCGATGACGGGTGTGATCAAGACCGAGTAAGCCATCGGCGTTCGCCAGAAATGGCCAGCCCATGACTTGAATCACAAACAACAAAAAGCCCGATCACTCGGGCTTTTTGTTGCCGCTCAGCCGCTGATTACTTCGACGGCAGGGCGTAGGCGATCAGCGAGTCGCCCATCCTCGTACCAAACGAGCCATGCCCGCCGGCCATGATCACAATGTACTGCTTGCCATTGCTCTCATAGGTCATCGGCGTGGCCTGACCGCCCGCTGGCAAGCGCGCTTCCCATAGCAGGTCGCCGTTGGTGACGTTGAAGGCGCGCAGGTAGTTGTCCTGCGTACCGGCGATGAACATCAGGTTGCCGGCCGTGGAAATCGGACCACCCAGCATTGGCACACCGATTTTCAGCGGCGGCAGCTGGATGCCCTTAAGGCTGTCGCGGATGGTGCCGATGCGTTTGCGCCAGACCACGTCGTGGGTCTTCATGTCGACGCCGGCCACATAGCCCCACGCCGGCTCTTTGCACGGCAGGCCGAGTGGCGACAGGAAGGCGTTGATTTCGACGCCGTAAGGCACGCCGTACTGAGGCTGAATGCCCATTTCGGTACCGCTGCCGGTGGCACCTTCTTTAGGCCACAGCGGGTTGTTCGGGCCACGGGGAATCAGCTTGGACACGAACGGCAGGGCCATCGGGTTCATCAGCGCGACCTGACGGTCAGCGTTCACCGAGATACCGCCCCATTCGAAGACACCCAGGTTGCCCGGGAACACCAGCGTGCCTTGCTCGGATGGCGGCGTGTACTGGCCGTTGTAGGACAGCTGCTTGAAGATCACGCGGCAGACCAGCTGGTCAAACATCGTCGCGCCCCACATCTCCTTGTCGGAAAGGGTTTGAACGGACGTCAGATTGAGGTCCGAGCGCGGCTGGGTCGGGCTCACCCGATCGCCTGGCGCCGCTTCACCGGCAGGCACCTGCATTTCATGGACGGGCACGATCGGCTTGCCATCGCGACGGTCCAGCACGAACAGGTTGCCGGCTTTGGTCGGCACGTACACCGCAGGGACGGCTTCGCCGCTGCCGGTTTTCACGTCAGCCAGGGTAGGCTGGGCCGGTACGTCCATGTCCCACAAGTCGTGGTGAGTGGTCTGGAAGCTCCACACCAGTTTGCCGGTGGAGCCGTTCATCGCGACGATCGAGCTGGCGTAACGCTCCATCACCGGGGTGCGGTTGCCGCCCCAGATGTCGGGCGTCGGGTTACCGGTTGGCACGTAGACCACGTCGGTTTTCGCGTCATAGGCCAGCGGAGCCCAGGCGTTCGGCGAGTTGTTGACCAGGGTTTTGCCATCGCCCGGAATCGCGTTCGGGTCTTCGGCACCGGTGTCGAAGATCCACTTCAACGCGCCGGTGTTGACGTCGTAGCCACGGATCGCGCCGGATGGCTCGTGCACCGACAGGTTATCGGTCACCGAACCGCCGATGATCACGGTGGTGCCGGTCACGACAGGCGGGGAGGTGGGTTCGAGGCCGCCCGGATACGGGTAGGGCTGCAAGTGCAGCAGGTCCAGCTCGCCGTTTTTGGCGAAGTCGGCGCACGGTGCGCCGGTGTCGGCGTTGATGGCGAACAGACGACCGTCGTTGACCGGCAGGAACACCTTGCGCGGGCAACTGGTGGCGACCGGTTGGGTGCCTTCCAGGCTTTTTGCAAACTGAGTGGTGTCAGCCTGATCGAAGTACGCGACGCCACGGCAGGTCAGGTGCTGGAAGGACGGATCGGATTTGAGCTTGGGATCGAATCTCCACTTCTCTTTACCGGTGGCCGGGTCCAGCGCCACGAGGATCTGGTGGGTGGTGCAGATGTACATGTTGTCGCCAACCTTGATCGGCGTCAGCTCGTTGGTGGTCTCGCCGGAGTCGTTGGCGGTTTTCGATTCGCCGCTGTTGAAGGTCCAGGCCACCTGAAGGTCTTTAACGTTGCCTTCGTTGATCTGAGTCAGCGGGGAATAACGCGTGCCCGACTGCGTGCGGCCGTAAGCAGGCCAGTCGCCGTTGGCGATGCCTTCGACAGGCTGATGCTGCGTGGGTTGCGCCGTCGCCATGCTGCCGTTGATTTCCTGCGGGTCGTTGAAGATGGAATAAACCATCACCACAATCGCCAGGGCCAATGTCGCGGATAAAAAGGTTTTGCCTGGCTTCAGACGCTCCGGAATGTCACGAGTGACCCCCGGGATCAGCAGCCACAGACCCAACACCCCGAGGATGTCGAAACGCGGTACCAGCGCCCAGAAATCCGTGCCGGCTTCCCACAGGCCCCAGACCACGGTGATCAGCATCAGCGCGCCGTAGAGCCAGAGCGATGCAGCGGAACGTCGCCACAACAGGACGGCGAACACCAGTAGCGCGACGCCCAGGAACAGATAATAAAAAGAGCCGCCCAATGAGAGCAGCCAGATACCGCCAACCACCAGAAACAGAGCAAAGATGCCTGCAATGATGGAAGTAAAACGCCTCAGCCCTGAAGCTTTTGATAAGTCATTCATCGATGTTCCCCCTTGGGATGTAGTGCATGGACTGTGCGCCGTATAGGGGGTTCAACTCCGGAACCTGGAGTCTGGATAAAATTTTCAGCGCCACTGACCATCCACTCTTTCGAAGCATAGGCCGTGTTTGCAATCTGATCACGGGGAAAAGCATTCAGATGGCGAACGGCGCGGCGTTGGGCGTGATCGGCTCACGATGACGAGGGCGGAAAGGCGGCTACAGAGTGCGTTGGAGAGGGGCCAGGTCATGCACGCGCCGGTGCATCCCATCGCTCAAAGTTGCGGGGGTTGTGGGGGCAGACTAGAGTCGGAAACAGCCCCACCTAACTTTGTTACAGCAGGCGCATGAACGAGTGAAGTCTTTGCACTTCCATCAAGCCTGCGAGTCAACAACAAGCTGGAAGTAAGTTCGCTATGCATAAACGTTTTAGCAGAGCGCGAACCACACTAACGCTAGTATGTGCGGCGTTTGTGTTGTGCGCGTCTGGCTGCACTGGCACCGCCAGTGATACCAAAACAACCGGACTGTCGTTAGTGGATTACACCTCCGTGAGCGCGTCTTCCCCACCCGAGCACCTTACCGGACTCTGGGCCGGCCCCCATGCCGGCGGCACGTTCTACGTGGAAATCTTCGACGACGGCGACCTGCGCACCTGCTTGAGCGCTCCGCCTTATTACCACGCGATGGACGGAAAATACGCCGATGAGGCGCTGTATCTGGAAGACGGCACCCGCATCGAATTTCAGCCTGTGGGGGCACGGCAGATCACCATTTATTCCCCTCCCGGCAGGCCGGTCACCACGCTGGAACGCAGCGCACCGGGTCACTCCGCCAGCCAGTGTCTGGCAGGTGCCGCTGACGTCCAGCGCAAACTGTCCCACTGGGCTTCGCATTAGCGGCAGGGTTCGATAATTGAGGCAGTGCGCGGGTATCATGCACGGCTCGAACCCACCGCCCGACCCCGGATTCAGAATCACAATGCCCAGCCCCACGTTTACCGTCATGCGCCTCGACGCCACGCCGCCGGAATCGATCAAGAGCCAGATCATGCAGATGGTGATCGACTACGTCACCGAGCTCAGCATGGTCGCCATCGCCCCGAGCAATCCGTTGTACCCGCTGTATCAATACGGCGTCGGCCATGAGGTGCATCAGTACGTGCAGGCGATGGACGGATCGCGGGGGATTGCGGTGGAATTGATTGTGGCGCTGGATGCCGAGGATCCTTCGGTCGTCATCGGCTTCTTGCTCTATCTGCCGGTTCAACAGGACCCGCAGGCGTGCGCCGTGGCATACATGGCAGTGCAGACGGCGCGCCGTCGTCAGGGCGTGGCGAGGGCCATGCTGGAGAAAATGACCGAACGCTATCCCCATGCCGAGCTGGCGTGCTTCGTTGCGAAAGTGCCGGTGTTCGAGGCGCTGGGCTTTCAGGTGCTGGGAGCACGCGGGCCGCAGGTGTTGATGAACACCCGCGATCAGCAAACCGACGGCTTGTTGGCCGTGCTGGACATCGCGCCGATCTACAACTCACTGGAAGTGCGGCAGATCCACAGCTATCTGTTGAAGCAGCACGGCAAGCGTGCGATGACCGATGCGGAAAAACAGCGCGATCGACACATTGACCAACTGACCCGGCAGGCGCGCCTGTTCGTCAACGGACTGCTGGGCGAGTCAGGGGCGCAGGCCTTCATCGGCCCGCAGATTGTTTGACGCCCGAATCAGCGAACGGCCTCGTTGAGGTCGATTCCGCGCGAGTCCTTGCTCCACATTTCCAGCAGGAAATCCCGCTCGGCGTGATGCAGCGTGCGCTCCATCGCCAAGTGCCGCGCGAGGACCTGATGCACTTCGCGTCCCTCCATGGGGCAGCCTTCGATGGGGTGCAGCCAGTGGCACGCCAGCACCGCGCCATCGGGCGTGAGGCTTTCACGAATGCGCTCGATGATCTCGCCAAAGGCATCCGGCGTCAGGTAATAGGCCCATTCGCTGATCACCACCAGATCGAATTGCCCGGCAGGCCAGTCCTGGGGCAGACAACCTTCCAGCACTTGCACGTGGGCGTGCGCACTCAGGCGATCGCGGGCCAGGGTGACGGCCCGGGGGCTGAGGTCCATGCACAACAATGCGTCGCACCGTTCGGCCAGGCGCAGGCTCAATTCGCCATTGGCGCAGCCCGGCTCGAAGATGCGCGCGTAGCGCTGACGCGGCAGGGCAGCAAGGGTCAGATCGCGTTTGCGATGCTCGTACCAACGCGTGCGAAAGGCCCAGGGGTCGTCACTGCTGGCGAACAGTTCGTCGAAATACTCACCTGTAATGCTCACAGAAACACCAGTTCGAAGGGTTGCAGCAGACGCTCCAGCGTTTGCGGGTTCAGCACCGCGGGCGCGCCGGTGCTCGGGTCGTTTTCCAGCTGACTCAAGTGAGCACCGATGGCGTCGCGCTTGCGCCGCAGTTGCTCATCGCTGAGCCAGAATTTGCGGGCCTGTTCCCAAGGGATGCGCGGGTCATTCGGTTCCGCCCAATGCCAGGCCCAGACTGGAATTTCCACCAGTGTCGCGCCGGTGTTGGCCGCCGCCTGGGCCGCGCAATGGCCCACGGATTCGTGGTCGCAGTGGCCGTCGTGGCGCCAGGTTGTCAGCAACACATCCGAGGGACGCAGGTCTTCGCTGAGCAGCGCAATCAATGACTCGGCATGCTCGGCAACCTGACCATCGCCCATGCCGAGCCGTTGCCAGGACAACCTCGACACGTCCAGGCCCAGGTGCGCGACGGCTTGCTGGCTTTCCCGCCGACGCTCGGTGCGCAGGCGTTGCATGGGCCACAGCGGCGAGTGCGGATGGCTGCCTTCGCCGTCGGTGACGGCAACCAGGTGCACATCGTTCTGCCGCTGGGCCATCGCTGAGAGCAGTCCGCCGCAGGTCAGCACCTCGTCGTCGGGATGCGGCGCGAGCACGATCAGGCGTGAGCCGGGTGGAACCAGTTCTTCCAGGGTGATCGGGCGCACGCCGCGCAACGCCACGCTGTTCTGCCAGGCGCTCAACGGTGTCCCGCTGACGCCGAATGGCTGTGCTTCGTTCATAGGGACCAATCCTCGGGTTCGACCGTGGCGACTCGCTGGCCCAGGTGCGCCAGGTCTCGCTCGGCGTGGCTTTGTCGGATAAACACCTGCAGGTCGGCGGCCAGCCGCGCAAAGTGCGGATCGCGGCAGAACGGTGTTGCGCCCAGCGCCCGGCCGACATGTCGGCACACGTGTTCAACCGCTATTTCGACCTGGGCACGCAGGCGCTGCACCTTCAGGCTCGCGTCGTCTTGCGGATGGGCGTCGATCCATGACGCGCATTCGCGCAAGGCCGCCGCCGCGCCACACAGCGCTGCATCCACGCTGCCCAGATGGGCGTCGGCGTGGGGTTCTGGCCGTCCGTGGTGTCGGTGCGTGCGCAAGCTTTTCGCCAGCGCCACTGCCGCGCCGTACCAGGCGGCAGCGATCCCGGCGCCGCCTTGCCAGAACCCTGGCCGGGTCAGATAGTCGCCGTTGTTGCCCACGCAAATGCCGACCGCGCCGTCGAAGTGCACGTCGCCGCTGGCGGTAACGGCCATGCCCACGGCCTGCCAGGTCTCGCTGCTGAAGCGCACGCCCGGCTGCTTCAAATCGACGGCCACCAGTTGCGGCGCCTCGTCGCTGGCCCAGGCGGTGAGCAGGGCGTAATCCAGCTGTTGGGCGCCGGAGCACCAGGCCTTGCGGCCGTTGAGGCGGACCTTGTCGCCGTGGCGCTGGCTGACGCCGACCTTGGCGTCGGGCGGTTCGGCGGCCCACACGCCCCAGATGCCGGGTGCTTCGAAAGGCGCGGCGCCAAGCTCTTTCAGAATGGCAAGGGCGTCGGTATGGCCCTCGTAGAGTTTGAGCAGCGCCAGATCGAGGCCCGCCACCGTTGCCAATTGCCGCCAGCGTTCCAGGGTCCGACCGCTGCCGGGCAACGGCAGTTGATCGAGTCCGCTGTCGAGGCAGCGCTGCATGGCGTGACGCAGGGGCGCGTCCGGCACGTGGGGATTGTCACGGTGGGCGAAATCCGCCAGCAGTGATTCAAGTCCTTTTGCATCGTCCCGCATGTCTGACTGTCTCCGACCCGTTGACGCCGACGCGAGGTGCGCGGGCTTTTGCCTGGCGCGCTTGCGCGGCCTGCTGATGGAATTCGGCAGCGCCAGCGGGGCGGGGTTCAAACATTTCTTCTGCCAGCCGGTTCTGTTGCCTCTGGCAGGGAGCACTTAAGAGGGTGGTGATCGGCGCCTTGCAGTCAGGTGCGCGGTTTTGTCGCAGTGGGCGTTTCCCGACCCTTGGGGGCCAAGGCGTGCAGCGTCGTCGGATGGCCTGCGTAAAATCCGCTCGTAACCTATTCAAGCCGGTTTTGCGCGACACTGTCGGGCACCTGTTTTTTTTCGCTTCGTCCCTCGCTGCTGCAGTGCGACTGCCAATCAACGCCTGCGCCCGGCGAGGTGGACGAAAAAAGGGTTGGCGTTGGCGCCAGCCGCTGCTTTCGAGAGTTCGCCAGATGAATGAGTTTCTGACCCGCCGTCAGGTGGTCACCGGCATGGGCCTGTTGGGGCTGGGCCTGCTGGCCGGCTGTGACGGTTCGACCACTGCGCTGGATTTCAAGTATGGCAAAGATCTGAGCAACAAGATCATGGGCCGGACCTTCAAGTTGACCGACACCGACGGTGAGGTCAAAACCCTGTCGAGTTATCGCGGGTTGATGCCGATGGTGTTTTTCGGCTTCACCCAGTGCCCGGCGGTGTGCCCCACGGCGCTGGCCCGCGCTGCGCAGATCAAAAAGATGATGGGCGAGGACGGCAAGACGCTGCAGGTGATCTTCATCACCGTCGACCCCGAGCGCGACACGCCGCAGATTCTCGACGCCTACGTCAAACAGTTCGATCCGACGTTCGTTGCCCTGCGCGGCACGCTGGAAGAGACCGCCCACGTCGCCAAAGAATTCGGCGTGTTCTACGAAAAGGTCCCGGCGGGGAACACCTACACCATGTCCCACACCGCCACCAGCTTCGTGTTCGACTCTAGGGGCAATCTGCGCCTGGGGCTGTCGCCTTCGCTTTCCGCCAAGCAATGCGCGGAAGATTTGCTCACTGTCATGGAAGTCTGCTGATGAATGCTTTGTTGAATGCTGTTTCGCGCTCGTTGCTTGTCTCTCTGTTGGCCGGCGTCAGCCTGAGTGCGGTTGCGCAGACGCGGGTCGAGGATCCGTGGGTGCGTGCAACGGTGGCCGGGCAGCCTTCATCCGGTGCCTTCATGCACATCACCGCCGACACCGACAGCACGCTGCTCAGCGTCAGCTCGCCGGTGGCGAAGGACGTGCAGATCCACGAGATGAGCATGACCAACGACGTCATGCGCATGGGCCCGGTCGACGCTGTGCCGCTGCCTGCGGGCGAGACCGTGGCGCTGGACCCCGATGGCTACCACGTCATGCTCATGGGGCTGAACGGCCAGATCAAAGAGGGCGACCAGGTGCCACTGACCCTGACCGTGAAGAATGCAAAGGGCGAGACCGAAGTCGTGAATGTCAGCGCCCCGGCCCGCGCCGCGACAGCACCGAGGGACATGGCCCATGACCACGGAATGCCGCATTAAGCAGGAGCGCTTATCTGCGTACCTCTCGTAGGACCGGCTTCAGCCGGTAAGGCCTCAGGTGCCACGCCGCAGAATTGATGGTGTTCGAACCGGCGTCTTCCCGGCTAAAGCCGGTCCCACAAAGGCACCGCGTATCCACCGTGGGACCGGCTTCAGCCGGGAAAGCGTCAGGCGCCACGCCGCAGAAAAGAGGGTGCTTGACCCAGCGTCTTCCCGGCTAAAGCCAGTCCCACAAAGGCACCGCGTATGCTCAATGGGGACCGAACAGTCCCACAAAATCCAGTTTCCGGCCCTGACCCCATATCTGCATGAAATGCAAAACCTGTGGGAGTGAGCTTGCTCACGAAGACTTTAGTCCGGTCCCTGAAAATTCAGCGGATGTACCAGCGCCTTCGCGAGCAAGGTGGAGCGCCACCCCGGTCGCTCCCACAAGACCGTACTCGCTGTGGGACACGCTTCAATCCCCAAATGCCCCCAGCAGCAACACCACGTTCAGCACGATGATCAACAGCGCGATGCCCCAGGCCAGGGTCGTCAGAATGGGCCCGGTCACGAAATCGCCCATCAGCTTGCGGTCCGACACGAAGCGCACCAGCGGCACGATAGCGAAGGGCAGTTGCATCGACAGGATGACCTGACTCAGTACCAGCAATTTAGCCGTGCCCTGAGCCCCATAGATGCTGGTCACCACAATCACCGGAATGATCGCCATCCCACGGGTCAGCAGGCGGCGGATCCAGCCCGGCAGGCGCATACGCAGAAAGCCTTCCATGACGATCTGCCCGGCCAGGGTCGCCGTGACCGTGGAGTTGATCCCCGACGCCAGCAGCGCCACGCCGAACAGCATCGACGCCATGCCCACGCCCAGCATCGGCGAGAGCAAGTGATAAGCCTGTTCGATTTCCACCACGTCGGTTTTGCCGGCCTTGTGAAACACCGTCGCTGCTGTAATGAGAATCGCCGCGTTGACGAACAGCGCCAGGGTCAGCGCGATGGTGCTGTCGGTCACTGCCCAGCGCAGGCCGATGCGCCGGCCTTCATCCGTGCGCGGATAGGCGCGGGTCTGCACGATGGAGGAGTGCAGGTACAAGTTGTGCGGCATCACCGTCGCGCCAATGATGCCGATTGCCAGGTACAGCGCCTCGGGATTGGTGACCACCTCGGCCTTGGGAATGAAACCGGCGAACAGCTCCGCCAGATCAGGCTGGGCCAGCACCATCTGGATCGCGAAGCAGCCGAAGATGACCAGCAGCAGTGCGATGACAAACGCCTCGAGCGCCCGAAACCCGCGGCCCATGAGCAGAAAAATAAGAAACACATCGACCGCCGAAATCACCGCGCCCCATATGAGCGGGATGCCGAACAGCAGGTTCAGCGCAATGGCGGTGCCGATCACCTCGGCCAGGTCGCAGGCGATGATCGCAATCTCGCAGGCAATCCACAGGGCAATGCACACCGGCCGGCTGCAGCGCTCGCGGCAGGCTCGCGCCAAGTCCCAACCGGTGACGATCCCTAGACGCGCCGACAGCGCTTGCAACACGATGGCCATCAGATTCGACAGCAAGATAACCGACAGCAGCAGGTAACCAAATTTCGAACCGCCGGCGATGTCCGTCGCCCAATTGCCCGGATCCATGTAGCCCACGGCGACCATATAGCCGGGGCCGGTGAACGCCAGCAGCCGCTTGAACCAATTGCCGCTCTTGGGCATGGCGACACTGGCGCTGGGCATGCCCCCGCCGAGGGTTTCGTCGCCGGGGCTGGCAGGGTGATCGATGGGCGGCATTAAGGATTCCGGCGTTGGATACTGAGTGATCAAAGGTGGCGACAGGCAGGGTCTGCTGTGCGGTTTTAGCGAGTGCGCCCGGCAACCATCAGCTCGACAGCGACGCCGCTGCCAGTGAGTTTAGATAATCCCCAAAGCCTTCCTTGCACCGGTAGTCCTTTCGTGCGCTGGTGGTGACGCTGTTCGCGGAAATCCACGCGATGGACGCACCGATGCGTTGCAGATCGGCGACCAGATGCACGTCTTCATGGGCCGCCAGCGCCTTGAAACCGCCGGCCCGCTGATAGGCATCCGCGCTGACGCCCAGGTTCGCGCCATGAATGTGCCGATGGTCATCCACCGGGCGGTACAGCGCGTCATAGCGTTGGCGCACATGCTCGGGATGGCCGGACCAGTCATCGACTTCGACAATGCCGCACACCGCATCCACCTTCAGGCTGACCTGATGCGCCAGCCAGGCATAGGGCACGACGCTGTCGGCGTCGGTAAACGCCAGCCAGCGCGCGCCACGTTCCAGCATCAGCCGTACGCCTTCGGCACGGGTCATACCAACGTTGCGATAGGCACATGCGTGGGTCCTGACGCCGTGAGCGGCTGCCACCCCGGCCGAGGCATCGGAGCAGTCATCGAGCATGATCAGGATTTCCACAGGCTCGCCGTGGAGGTCTTCATGGACAGAAGCGGCGATCAGCGACTTGATGCAGTCGTCCAGGAAATCTTCTTCGTTGTGCGCGGGGACAATAATTCCAATCATTGAAGTGTCTCGTCTCGGCACCTGCGCTGATCGCGGCGTCCTTCGATGTCGACCGAAGCGAGGGAAATTTGGTTTCAAGTATTTTCGTTTGCGAAGACCACCAACTCGCCTGGCAGCGTTTAGGTATATCCCAGACGCAACGACGCCGCTGAATAGCGGCGTCGATGGCTTTGCGTTATGGCGAGACCCTACGGAGTGGGAATCAGGCTTCAGCCCGCCAGCAGCGCCTTGGCGATGGCCTCGTTGAACGCTGGCAGATCGTCTGGCGTGCGGGAGGTGATCAGGGTCCAGCCGTTGGCCGGGCATTCCTTGACCTCGGCATCAACCCAATTGGCCGCGCCGGCATTGACCAGGTCAGTGCGCACACTTGGGTAAGAGGTCAGGGTTTTGCCTTTGATCACGCCGGCATCGATCAGCAGCCATGGGCCGTGGCAGATCGACGCGACGGTCTTGCCGGCGTCGGCGAATGCTTTGACCAGCTTCTGGGCATCGCTGTCCTGGCGCAGGGTGTCGGCGTTGACCGTTCCGCCGGGGATGACCAGTGCATCGAAATCATTGGCAGACAGGCCGGCCAGCTTGGTGTCGGAGGTCACGACGGCGTCTTTGTCGGTGTCGTTCAGGAACAGTTGCGCAGTGCCGCCTTCGATGGAGGCGTGGGTCACCGCAGCACCCTGACCCTTCAACGCTTCCAGCGGCTTGAGCAGTTCGTCGCGCTCGATGCCGGTGTTGGACGTAATGATCAAAACCTTCTTGCCGTTCAGTTGATTGCTCATGTTTTCGCTTTCCTCTGAAATAAAAAGTGCTGAACTGCGCCCACTATCAGCGGGCGGTGTCACTTTCAGAGGGAAACGGAAAAGCGAAAGTTCAGCCCGATTGCGTGGCCGGGCTGAAGGTCGATGGCGACGACTAAGGCTGAGCCCCCGGATTTGGGGCGCCGGGATCACCGCCGTGCGACGAAACGGCGCAGCGTGATCAAACCGTTGTCACAGGCATTCGCGGACCGCTTTTTCCAATGCATTGCGGCCAAAGGCCGACGACAGCGGGGCGCGCTGGTACAGGAAAACCCGGGTATTGGGGTTGCCTTTGTAGACCTCGAGAATTTCATCGGAGGCGATCTTGCCGGAGATCAGCAGTTTGTAGTGACCCTTGCTCTCGGTCATGGTCGTGCCCGGCTTGATCTGCTGCCACTTGGGGTAGATGCATTTGGCATAGTCAGATGGCGTCTTTGCGGTATCGAAATTAAACGACGGGTTGTTCGGCGTAGAGCTGCAACCGGCCAGCACTACGGCGATGGCGCAGCCCAGTAACGAGTACGGTGATAAACGGCGCATCAATTCATCCTGAATTAGAAAACGAAAACAATTCGATCGGGTCGATGGGCGCCTATGTTGACCAGCAAGCGTGCAAATGAAAAGCGCACGCTTTGAAATATTTCACCGCGGGTTAAAGCCTGGCTTGCGCTGCGGTCACCGAGCTTCTAGACGGGTCATCCTGATCAATGGGTTCGCTCAGTCGATCGCAACTTATTGCTCGATTTGTTTGCATATTGCTCGATTCATTAATAGAGTGAGCTAAAACGAGCGCTCACTTAAGCATGTGCCCGTTCGTTACTGCCTGAATGACGGAGAACACATGTCACACGACGAACTGCAACGGGCTGCGCGGTCAGTCCTGATGCCGGCGATTGCCGGCCTGGCGCTGGACGAACCTGTGCGCCGCCATTTACACGCTGGCGGGGTGTCGGTCCTGCTGGGTGAGACGCGTGATGAGTACCTGGCCCGAAGCATGAGTTTCGAGCGCCGCCGGGAACAAACCGATGCGCAGTTTTCCTCGATCGCCAGGGAGGCGGCACTGTGTGCGGCGGCGCCGGTGCTGATCGCCGTGGATCAGGAGCTCGGCGGCATCCAGCGCTTGCACGGTCTGGTGCCCGGTATGCCGAGCTCGACCGAACTGACCCACATGAGCACCGCCGACATCGAGTCGCGCTGTTATGAAATGGCCAGCTCGGCCAGGGTCATGGGCGTCAATCTGTTCCTGGCGCCGATTGTGGACGTGGTCAGCGGGGTCAACCCCTGGCTGCACCAGCGCAACCTCGGGCCCGATGCCGCCGAGGTGGCGCGGATTGCCTGTGCGTTCATTCGGGGTGTGCAGCGTGCCGGCGTGATTGCCACGGCCAAACACTTTCCGGGTCATTACCAGGTCGAGCACGACCTGGCGGTGGCGCGGGCTACTGTGCCCGACAACGCCGCCGCGCTCAGCGACGGGCTGGAGGTGTTCAGGCAGGTCATTGCCGCAGGCGTTGGCGCAATCATGCCCGGGCCTGCGGTGTTCCCGGCGCTGGATCCGCAGCAGTCTGCCAGCACTTCAGCGGCGGTCATCGGCCTGCTAAGTGATGCGTTGGGTTTTGAAGGGCTGATCGTGTCCGACGACCTCGACGCCGTTTCCATCCTGCGCGGCAACAGCATCGCCGACACCGCCGTCGCCGCCCTGAATGCCGGTGCGCACCTGTTGCTCCTGTCGGCGGAGGCCGGGCTTGACGACATCTCGCGCGCCATCGTCGATGCCGTAAACAATGGAGGACTGGATGCGCAAACCCTGCTTGCAGCCGCGCACACAGTTCGCGCCCACGCCCAAAGATCGAGAGCCCAAGTGGACTCAGGCCTGTACGTGTCCTACCCGGTCTCAGGCGGTCATCTCACCCGCCGAGTCATGATCTGAACACCCGCTGTTGCTGCCGACCACGTGCAGCTTGCAGCTCATCGCTCACCCTATTTGTACTCGCGGCCCGCGCGTTCTACTCTCGCCACTCTGTCCACCCAGAAGGAAGGCACGATGAGCTGGTCCGCCAGGCAGTATTCCATGTTCGAGCAGCAACGCACCCGACCGGTCCGCGACCTCGTCGCCGCCATTCCTCTGGCCTCGGTGCACACCGCCGTCGACCTCGGCTGCGGTCCCGGCAATTCCACCGAAGTGCTGGCCGAGGGTTTCCCGGAGGCCTTGGTGACGGGGCTGGACAGCTCCGATGACATGCTGCGCGACGCCCGTCAGCGGCTGCCGAATGTTGCATTCGAACTCGCCGACATCGGCAGCTGGAATCCGGCACAGACTTACGACGTGATTCTCGCCAACGCGTCGCTGCAATGGGTGCCTGACCACGCGACGCTGTACCCGCGGCTGGTCAGCCTGCTCAACCCGGGTGGCGTGCTGGCGGTGCAGACGCCGGACAATCTTGAGGAGCCTGCCCATCGTCTGGCCCGTGACATCGCGGCGAGTGCGGAGTGGGCGAGCAGGGTTGGCGACGTCAAGCACCCCGACCGACACCCTGCCGCCTATTACTTCGAACTGCTGCAAGGGCATTGCGCCGAGGTCGATGTCTGGCGCACCACGTATCACCATCCGCTTGCCGGCGGGCATGGGGCAGTGGTCGAGTGGTTCAAGGGTTCGGCGCTGCGGCCCTATCTGCAACAGCTCGACGAAGCGGCGCAGCAGGATTTTCTCGACACCTATTTGCAGGCGATCAGCCAGGCCTACCCGGCGCTGGACGACGGCACAGTGCTGCTGCCGTTCCCGCGCTTGTTCATCGTTGCGACACGTTGAAGCCTGCGGCTTGCGTTAAGCCGCTGTTTTGCGAGCCGTGATCGACACCGCCTTTTTCTGATGGAGTGAGCATGAGCAATGACCCCGGCGAACTGGCCGCACGGCTGATTCGCAATTTCAATGAAGTGCCGCTGCAACACGAGCGCCGCGACCCGCTGTACGAAAGCCATGCCGCCCGCCTGGGCACCGGCACCGCCGCGCAGAAACTGGGCGCGTCAATGGACATCGTCGCGCCCGGCAAGCGCTCGTGCCCTTATCATTTTCATTACGCTCAGGAAGAAATGTTCGTCATTCTGGACGGGCAGGGCACCTTGCGCGTGGCGGGTGAAATGCTCCCGATCCGCAGCGGCGATGTGATCTTCATTCCGCCGGGGCCTGAGTATCCCCACCAGATCATCAACACCTCTAACGCGCCGCTGAAGTATTTATCCATCAGCACCCGCGAGACGCCGGAAGTGTGCGAATACCCGGACTCCGGCAAGTATCAGGCGATGGTCACCATCAACGGAGCACGTGCGTTTGCGGCCGTGCAGCGTCCTGATGCGACACTGGATTACTGGGAGGGCGAGCCTTGATTCAATCGGCAGCCCTGTGCCCGTAACCCATTTGGTTATAACCATAGAACGTCTCGATCTAGGCGCGATATAAGAAAAACAGCAGTCCTTAGAGCAAAAATCGCTATCCTGCCCGCCGGCTTTTGAATGTGCAGTCAGGCAGAGCAATGGATTTTGGCAACGCAGGTTTCGTCGTCGCAGGGCTGGTGGTCGGTTTCATCGTAGGCATGACGGGGGTGGGCGGTGGATCGCTGATGACCCCGATCCTGCTGTGGTTTGGCATCAATCCCGCCACCGCAGTGGGCACTGACCTGCTGTACGCCGCCATCACCAAAAGCGGCGGCGTGCTGGTTCACAAAAAGAACGACAACATTGACTGGGGCATCACCGGCTGGCTGACTCTGGGCAGCGTGCCGGCCGCCGGCCTGACGCTGTGGTTTCTGAGCAGCCTGCACACCGCGCCGGACGCGATGAATCAGGTGATCAAACAAGCGCTGGGTGTGGTGCTGCTGCTGACCGCGCTGGCTATCTTTTTCAAGAAGCGCCTGCTGGCGTTTGCTCAGCGCCACGCCGGGGATCGTTATCGCCTCAGCAGCCGAATGCTGAACGGGCTGACGGTGCTGACCGGCGTCATCCTCGGCACCATGGTCGCGCTGACGTCCATCGGCGCCGGCGCCCTCGGCACGGTGGCGTTGTTCCTGCTTTATCCCTTCCTCGAAACACGCCGCCTGGTTGGCACCGAAATCGCCCACGCCGTGCCCCTGACCCTGATCGCCGGTATCGGCCACGCGAGCATGGGCAACATGAACTGGTCGATGCTGGGCTACCTGCTGATGGGCTCGCTGCCGGGCATCTACATCGGCAGCCACCTGACCGGCCGCATCCCCGACGCCATCCTGCGCCCGTGTCTGGCGCTGATGCTGCTGGCGATCGGGTACAAGCTGGTGTTTTAACGCTGCATGGATGCGCCTGTCGACGTAGCGGTCATGGGCGCTGGTTTGCCGGGGGGCATCCGCTGTCTCTCCAGCGGCCGAAATGCCGCCTTCGTGAGCAAGCTCACTCCCACAAGGGATGTGTTTGCTGCATGACATTCAGCGCCTGCACCTCTGAGCTGACTTCTTGTCTGCCCCCAATAGCGCTGCGTCTCGATGAACAGGACTTGTTGATCCAGATCAATACCGGGTCACTTCAGGCGAGCACACTGGCCGTCGGTTGATTCAGGTCAGCCACCGCCAAGCCCATCGCGATCGTGGGAGGCTCATGAGGCAATTCCATGACTGATCATTCGCGCCCGTTACTCGAACTTAGCCCGTCTCAGGCGAAGGCAGACTCTATGAAAGGCAAAATGAAGGCCGCAGTTGTAGAAGCATTCGGCAGCCCGCTGGTGCTTCGCGAGTGGGACATTCCCACGCCGGGCCCCGGGCAGATCCTGATCAAAACTGAAGCCTGTGGCGTGTGCCATACCGACTTGCACGCGGCACGGGGAGACTGGCCGGTGAAGCCGTCGCTGCCCTTCATTCCGGGACATGAAGGCATCGGCATCGTGGTGGCCCTGGGGGCTGGCGTGACCAGTGTGGGCGAGGGTGATCGCGTGGGCGTGCCGTGGCTGTATTCAGCGTGCGGTCACTGCGAGTACTGCCTGAGCGCGTGGGAAACCGTGTGCGCCAGCGCCGAGTTCGGCGGCTATACCCGCAATGGCGGGTTCGCCGAATACATTCTCGCCGACCCTGAATACGTGGCGCACATTCCGGCCGGGCTCGCGCCCCATGAAGCCGCGCCGATCATCTGCGCCGGGGTCACCACCTACAAAGGCATCAAGGAGGCCGATGTCAGGCCGGGTCAGTGGATCGTGATTTCGGGGATTGGCGGCTTAGGGCATTTGGCCGTGCAGTACGCCAAAGCCATGGGCCTGCGCGTGTGCGCGGTGGACGTCGACGACGGCAAACTGGCCCATGCCACCAGGCTGGGTGCAGACGCGGTGGTGAACGCCCGTGCGGGTGACCCGGTGCAGGCCGTCAGGGACGTCACCGATGGCGGGGCGCACGGTGTGCTGATCACCGCGCCCTCGCTGGCGGCGTTCAAACAAGGGGTGGGCATGACGCGCAAATGTGGCACCTGCGTGCTGGTCGGGCTGCCACCGGGCGAGTTTCCGCTGTCGCTGTTCGAGGTGGTCGCCAATTGCATCACCGTGCGGGGCTCGTTCGTCGGCACTCGGCAGGACATGGCTGAAGCCTTGGCCTTCGCCGCCGAAGGCAAGGTGAACGCCGACATCGAGTTGCGGCCGTTGGCCGAGATCAATCAGGTGTTCAGGGAGTTGGGTGACGGCGAAGTACAGTCGAGGATCGTCATCGATTTTCGCGGGTGATTGACGATAACTGCCCCATGCACCCAGTAGGACCGGCTTTAGCCGGGAAGGCATCAGTCGTCACGCCGCAGAATTGAGGGTGGTCTCACTGGCCTCTTCCCGGCTGAAGCCGGTCCTACTGCAACGTGTGCATCCAGCAGGAACCGGCGCGCATTCAGGTCAGTTCCCCGAGCGGAACGGAATAGGCTGGCGGGGCGCTTCGGGTGTGGTGTGCGGCTGCCCGACCATTTCGTCGTAGACCACCGGGTGCACGATGAACAGCTTCACGTCCTGAAGGGACGACAGGCATTTGCGCGCTTCGTCGACCGATGCCACGTGCAGCACCTTGCCGTCCGGGCTGGCGATGGCATTGGACTTGCCGTCCATGAGCGCATGTATGGCGTACGAGCCACCTTCGATCGACACCAGATTGACCTCGGTGACTTCCCCGGCCTTGACGTGTTTGCTGAGCTTGTCCAGATCCATTACGGCACCTTAATTACGCACGCGGGCGTTGTCTGTTCCATGGATTGATGCGGAACCGTCGACGCGGCTCGCTTGCATTGGAAGAGGATGGCGATGCCAAGTTCAACGTAAACAGGGGAGGCGGACGAGGGGGCGTTGGCGGGGGCTTGCAACGGGATCAGCGCCGCGAAAAAAACCACCGTTGCCTGCCCATCGAAAACAGGCAGGCAACGGCGTTTCAATCAGCAGAGCTTGTCAATAACGCGCAGGCCAGGCGCTTGCTGCACGGCGCCCCATTCACTGCTCAGGGTTTCCAGTACCTGGCCGAGGAACTGCTTGTCCGCCGCGGCCTTCTTGCCGACATAACCGTGGCCCTTGCGGTACATCTTCAGCCGGGCACGCATGCGCGGATGCTGACTCTCGAATTGTTCTTCCTCGGTGCAGGCACCCAGGCCGTCCATGTGCACGTTGCCTTCCTCGCACACCCAGAGGATGTGGCTATCAAGGGAATCCTTGCGTGCGGCGAACAGTCGAGCCAATTGATCAATGGTAGGTTGGTTGTTCAGGTTCATGGTTGTTACCCCTTTTTGACCACTGGTTAATCTATCGAGTGAGTTCAAACGCAATGGCGAATCGTCCGTCGATTCGCAGTCCTTCCAAACGCTGACAAGCAAGGTCCGTCGGTACACAGAGCCGGTGCCGGGCCGCAAACGTGTGGGTATTGATGAAGTCAGAGGGGAAGATCGGACCTGGGCGAGAAGGGCGGACGCCTGGAAGACACGGGCGACTGGGTGGTCGACCACAAGTGTCATGAGGACGTGTCGCCAGCGCTCGGCCTGGTGGGTCGATCATGCCGGTTCGGCTTCATCAATCTGCCTTGTGGGCAGCACACATCCAGAGGTTGTTCGACGGCTGTGTCGAACGGGCCCGGAATACTTTTGCCAGCTCTCCCGATCGGGGAGACGCCTGCACTATGCAGTCGGCAAAAGGCCTCGTCAACGGTTTTGTAGTGATTACTTTCGTTCACTACATATTTTGTAGTTTCAGAACATGGAGGTCGATTCGTGACTACAAAGTCAATGAATCCGGGGGCAACAGTGCGGGAGTCGGGCGGGGGGGCTTGAAAGGGTGCTGACGAAACGACGCTTGCCCGCGACCGG
>NZ_JASCOY010000083.1:0-19373 GCF_029960075.1 Pseudomonas sp. PS02290 | reverse complement strand
TCAGATGCCACGCTGCAAAATCGAGGGTGTTCACTCTGGCCTCTTCCCGGCTAAAGCCAGTCCTACTGACTGATCGCATGCACTTGTAGGACTGGCTTTAGCCGGGAAGGCGTCAGATGCCACGCTGCAAAATTGAGGGTGTTTACACTGGCCTCTTCACGGCTAAAGCCGGTGCCACTGACTGATCGCATGCACTTGTAGGACTGGCTTTAGCCGGGAAGGCGTCGGATGCCACGCTGGAAGATTGATGGTGTTCACGCGGGCCTCTTCCCGGCTGAAGCCGGTCACCCTGACGGGAAAGGCGTGAGGCAGAAACAAAAACGGCGCCGTGCTGAAGATCAGCAACGGCGCACGTCAGAGAAGCGGGGGTAAAGCGAACTAGCTGCGCAGGTCTTTCTTGATTTCGTCTTCGTCTTTGTGAGGCGCCGCTGTCGGCAGCTCGGGAGGATAGAACTCGCCTTTGAGATTCAGTGCGGCAATGCGCATCTTGAGCTTTTCGATGACCACGTCGATGTCCTGTTGATCATCGAGATCGTCCACTCGCAGCCACAGGTGCGGAAGGTTTTCAAAGTACACGCCGTCGATTTCCACATCGGAGGTCATCTCGCGATCCTGGCGCCACAGGCACTTGCGGTGGACCGTCGCCGGGTCTTGTGGCCAGGTTTCTGACGTAGTCAGCCAGACCTCGTGGTAATCCTGCAGATCGATTTCTTCAACTTTGTCCAGTGGGATAAACGTATTCACATATCACCTGTCAGCCAAGGGGACCGGGCGAGGTCGTTGCGCTGCAGACTGCCCCAGGTCCCATACCGTTTCAAAAAGCGCATACCACTATGGCCGCCGTTTGGCGGACGAGTTCAACGCCGCGCGCTATTGCCGCACGGCCAAGCCACGTCAACGCAGCGATATCAATGCAGCGCTGGTTCGCGACTGAACGCGTCAACCGCGCGCACCAATCCTTTGGCGGCCAGCGCCACCAGTTCTCCGCCCTTTTCCGGCGTGGCCAGCGCAGGGTCTGAGCCCATGCGGCCATCGGGGAAGCGCGCTCGAAAATCCTTCGCTTCGCGGATCGGACCGGTCGGGGCAATCTGCGGCGAGTAGTCCGCTGATTTGATCGACTCCGGGTAAGCCCACTGGGTCACCGCGATCTCGGACGGCGTCGCGTGGGAGCCGTGGCCCACCGGGAACTGCCGATGGGCGAGTTCACCAACGCCTTCCAGGTCCCACCAGTTGATCAGCTTCATGGCGAAGCCTGCAGACCGCCCGGCGAAACTGGCCTCGGCATACAGCTCGGAAAACGCTGCCTCGATCGACGCGACGTTGCCGCCGTGCCCATTGAGGAAGAGGATTTTTTCGAAGCCATGGCCCGCCAGCGAGCGAGCCCAGTCACCAATCGCGGCGATGAACGTCGAGGGGCGCAGCGAGATCGTCCCGGGAAAGCCCAGATGGTGCTGCGCCATGCCGATGTTGAAAGTCGGCGCGATCAGGATGTCGGCGCTCTTCTGCGCTTCGTGGGCGATGATCTGCGGGCACATCCAGTCAGTGCCGAGCAGGCCGGTGGGGCCATGTTGTTCGTTCGAGCCGATGGGCACGACGATCGTGCGGCTGCGTTTGAGAAACTGCTCGATCTCGATCCACGTGGACTGGTGCAGAAGCATGTCAGGTGCTCTCCTCAGGGAAGGGGGCTTCAGAAAACCGGGTGATGGCGAAAAATCAATGTGCAGCGCAGCGCCGCCGGGTGGCCGTGCCGAAATCGGCAATCGGCGCTCAGGCAGGCGGCTCAGAAGGAAAACGCGCGATAAAACAGGTGCCCAGTTCCGCCGATGAGCTCACGGTCAGGATCCCGTCATGGGCAGTGGCGATCTGTGAGGCGATGTACAGCCCTAGTCCCAGGCCTTCCCCGCGACCACCGGCTTCGGACCGGGTGAAGGGCTCGAACAGCAGCGGCATCAACCGTGGCGAAATGGGCGCGCCATAATTCATGACGGAAATGATGACCTGATCGCATTCCTGCCATACGTGCAGATGGATCGGCGTCGTGGGTGACCCGTGGGTGACCGCGTTGCCCAGCAGGTTGGACAGCAACTGACTGATGCGCAGCGGGTCGCAGTAGACGGTGCCGCTGAGGTCGATGGCCTCGATGAAGCTCGCCTGCGGGTGCGACGCGCGGATCTCGTCCACCGTCGCTGTCAACACCTCGGGAAGTTCGTCGGTGATGTGGCGCTTCACCGGAATCCCGCCGCCCATTCGGCCCCGGGCAAAATCCAGCACGTTCTCGATCAGCACGCCCATGCGGATCGAGCTCTGCCGGATGGCCGCCACCAGCCCCAGCGAGCGCTTGTCTTCGGTTTTGGTCGCCAACAGGTCGGCGCTCATGCGGATCGCACTCAACGGCGTACGCAGGTCGTGGCCCAGCACCGCCATGAACTGTTCGCGCAGCCGGCCGTGTTCGTTGGCGTCGGTCAGCTCGGCGCGGGCGGTCTCCAGGTGACCCTGGGTGTCCAGGCTCATGGCGATCAACTGCGCGAACAGGGTCAGCGTCTTGACGATGGCAGGATCGCCCAGATTGGCCGGCACTGAATCGATCGCGCACAGCGTGCCGAAGAAGCGGCCGTCGGCCAGAACGATGGGGATCGATATGTAGCTTTCCAGCCCGTAGATGTTGGGCGTGTGATGGGTGGCGAACTGCGGGTCGGCGCTGGCGTGGCCGAAGACCACGGGTTGCTGATGCTGCCTGATCTCATGGCAGATGGTCGATTCCAGCACCAACTCGCCGCCCGGCTTGAGGCCGAAATTGATCGAGTCATCGACGGCGCAGGCCACCCAGTGGCTTTGCGTGACCCTGGCGATCGCCGCGAAGCGCATGCCGGTGATGTGCTTGACCATGCTCAGAATGACGGGCACGGCAGGGATCGCACTGATCGCCTCAACATCCAAAGCAAACTCTGGGCGGTTCATCGGATCTGGCTCTGGGGTGGTGGGAGGGCAGCGTAGCTAAAATCGGCCGATATGGCTAACCCCTCGGCCCCGTACGCGACGTGTCGGCGCAGATTATTGAACCCTGAGCCTCGCGCGGTGGTCGTTTTATTGATGCCCCAAGGGCAAATGTCATTTGCGTCCCATGAGCTGTTTGCTGTCGGTCGACGTGGCGATACTTGTCAGCCTTATGTCTCTTGAAGCGTTTGCTTCTCCCAGCTTCTAATTCTCAAAACAATGGGCCCATGGATGGCCGCCGCGAGGTTGAACGATGATTGCGATGCACCGATTTGCACTGCTGATGACCACTGCTGCGATGCTCAGTGCCTGCGGCGAGACCGCCAAGCTGCCGTTCCAGGCGGGTGTAGGCGCGCAGCCGCAACTGCCCGAGCCGAACAGCACGCTGATTCCGACGGTCAAGGTGTCCAAGGCCGTCGGCTGGAAGGGCACCGACACGCCCAAGGCCGCCGAGGGCTTCAAGGTCAGCGCGTTGGCCGAGAACCTCGATCACCCGCGCTGGCTGTACAGCCTGCCCAACGGCGACATCCTGGTGGCCGAAAGCAACAAGCCGCCCAAGCCTGAAGGCGCGACGGACGGCGGGCCGGGCGTGATGGCCTGGATCAAGCGCACCGCCACCGGGATCGTCATGAGCCGGGTGGGCGCCGAAGCCGAGAGCGCCAACCGCATCAGCATCCTGCGCGATGCCGACGGCGATGGCCGCGCGGAAATGAAGAAGGTGTTCATCAGCGGCCTGACTTCGCCGTTCGGCATGGTGCTGGTGGGCAACGAGTTGTTCATCGCCAATGCCGACGCGGTGGTCAAGGTCCCGTACAACGACGGCCAGACCGAAAGCACCGCCAAGCCGGTGAAAGTCACCGACCTGCCGGCGGGCATCAATCACCACTGGACCAAGAACATCATCGCCAACCGCGAAGGCACCAAGCTGTACGTCACCGTTGGCTCGAACAGCAACGTGGGCGAGAACGGTCTGGAAGCCGAAGAAGGTCGCGCGGCGGTCTGGGAAGTTGACGTCAAGACCGGGCAGAAACGCCTGTTCGCCAGCGGCCTGCGCAACCCCAACGGGCTGGCCTGGAAGCCGGGCAGCAACGAGCTGTGGACGGTGGTCAACGAGCGTGACGAAATCGGCAGCGACCTGGTGCCGGATTACCTGACCTCGGTCAAGGACGGCGCGTTCTACGGCTGGCCCTGGAGCTACTACGGCCAACACGTCGACAGCCGCCTGCAGCCGCCGCGCCCGGACATGGTCGCCAAGGCCATCGCCCCGGATTACGCCCTCGGCACCCACGTCGCGCCGCTGGGCCTGACCTGGTCCGACCCGCGCGGCATGCCGGCCAAATTTGCTGACGGCGTGTTCGTCGGCGAGCACGGCTCGTGGAACCGCAATCCCCAGGCCGGCTACAAAGTCGTCTTCGTCGGCTTCAAGGATGGCCGCCCAACCGGCCTGCCGGTGGACGTCCTGACCGGCTTCCTCAACGCCGACGGCGACGCGCAGGGCCGTCCGGTCGGCGTGATCCTCGATAAACAGGGCGCGTTGCTGGTGGCGGACGATGTGGGCAATAAGGTCTGGCGCGTCAGTCAGGCCAAGTGATGGCGCAGCGATGAAATGAAAAATGCCGGTGATGATCACCGGCATTTTTCGTTTGGGCCGCCCCTTGGTCGTGCCTGCAGCTAGCGTGAAAATCGCCGCGCTCCCGCCACGCAGAGAATCACCCCGACGGTTACGACCAGCATGCCCACGCTGACGCGTTCATGCAGGAGGGTCGCGGCCAGCGTCAGACCAAAAAAGGGCTGCAGCAACTGCAATTGTCCCACCGCAGCGATCCCGCCCTGGGCAAGACCGCGGTACCAGAACACGAAGCCAATCAACATGCTGAACAGCGACACGTAGCCCAGGCTCACCCACGCCGGTGCGCTGATGGTGGACAGGGCTGGCGGCGCGCTGAGCAGGGTCAGGATCAGCATGAGCGGCAACGCCAGCACCAGCGCCCAGCAGATGACCTGCCACCCGCCGAGGGTTCGGGACAGCGTGGCGCCTTCGGCGTAAGCCAGGCCGCAGACGACAATCGCCAGCAACATCAGCAGATCCCCCGCTGGTGACGCCGACAGCCCCTGAGCGCAGGCGAATCCCACCACCAGCGCACTGCCCAGCAACGAGAACACCCAGAACACCGGACGCGGACGCTCGCCGCCGCGCAGCACGGCGAACACGGCAGTCGCCAACGGCAACAGGCCGACAAAAACGATGGAGTGCGCCGACGTAACGTATTGCAGCGCCAGTGCGGTGAGCAACGGGAAGCCGATCACCACGCCACTGGCGACGATGAGTAGCGGCATCAGTTGACGGCGGTTGGGGCGTTTCTCTCGCAGCACCAGCAACAGGCACAGGGCAACCGCGCCGGCAATGGACGCTCTGGCGACGGTCAGGAAAAGCGGCGCGAACTCCAGCACTGCGAGGCGCGTGGCAGGCAGTGAGC
Organism: Pseudomonas sp. PS02290; assembly: GCF_029960075.1. Classification (NCBI taxonomy): domain Bacteria; kingdom Pseudomonadati; phylum Pseudomonadota; class Gammaproteobacteria; order Pseudomonadales; family Pseudomonadaceae; genus Pseudomonas; species Pseudomonas sp. PS02290. The sequence goes on along the minus strand of NZ_JASCOY010000083.1, from coordinate 13,902 downwards.
CGCTGAAAATGATCACGCCGATCAGGCCGTTCAGCCATCCGGCAGTGGAGGGTTTTGCCGTCAGGGGCTGGGGCTTTGAAGAGATTTCCATGCGATGCGGACTCTTGGGGCGCAGGCGTGAGAACGCTGTTTCCGGTTGATGGTGTGTTGCCGACCGGGGCGGCCGCCGAGGTGGCGCAAGGAGCAGCCTAAAGAGCAATATCAGCACAATCAAAAAATTGTCATGGATACAGTGCTTATGCCACGCGCCCGCTACAAAATCCTTGTCGACCGATTCGCCGCGCAGATCTCAACCGGCGAACTGGCGCCCGGGACGCGCCTGCCGCCCCATCGTCAGTTGGCGGCAGCTGAAGGCCTGGCGCTGGTCACGGCATCCCGGGTCTATGCTGAGCTTGAAGCCATGGGCCTGGTGAGTGGCGAAACCGGGCGCGGCACCTTTGTCCGGGAAATCGCCCTGCCGCTCAGTCATGGCGTCGATCAGCAGACCAGCGTGCCCGGTGTGCTCGACCTCAATTTCAACTACCCGACGTTGCCGGGCCAGGCCGAACTGCTGCGCAACGGCCTTCGCCAATTGGCGTTGTCGGGCGATCTGGAGGCACTGCTGCGCTATCAGCCCCATGCCGGCCGAAGCCATGAGCGCGCTTGCATGGCGCGGCACCTTGCTGCTCGGGGATTAACGGTCGAGGCCGAGGAGGTGGTGATCGTCAGCGGCGCGCAGCATGGCCTGGCGGTCACGGTGATGGCCTTGCTCAAACCGGGTGATGTGGTCGCGGTGGATGCGCTGACCTATTCGGGGTTCAAAGTGGTGGCTGATGCGCATCGGCTGGAGCTGGTGGCGATCCCCTATGCTGACGATGGTCCTGATCTGGACGCCCTTGAAAAGCTCTGCCAGCGACGGCGAGTCAAGGCGGTCTACACGATGCCGACGCTGCACAATCCCATGGGCTGGGTGATGGACCTGTCGTGGCGCGAGCACTTGGTGCGCATCGCTCGGCAGCACGGCCTGCTGTTGATCGAGGACGCGGCCTACGCATTTCTGGCCGACGAGCCGCCCGCGCCGTTGAAAGCGTTAGCGCCGGAGCTGACCGTGTACGTCTCGGGGTTCTCGAAGAACATCGCGACCGGGCTGCGGGTGGGCTACATGGTCGCGCCGCTGCAATGGGTGTCCGCCATCGAGCGGGCGATCCGGGCGACAGTATGGAACACGCCGGGGGTGATGACGTCGCTGGTCTGCGGCTGGATCGAGGACGGCACCGTCGCGCGCCTTGAGGCGGAAAAACGCCTCGACGCACGGGCCCGACAAGCGCTTGCCCGAGAGCTGTTAATCGGGTTGAACGTCATCAGTCACCCGGCGTCCTATTTTTTATGGGTGCACCTGCCGGAGGATGCCAGGGCCGATCAGGTGGCCATGGCGTTGCTGGCGGACAAGGTGGCGGTCTCGACTGCCGAACCCTTCGCCACGTCCAGCGTTGTCCCCCACGGGATTCGCCTGGCGTTGGGCTCTCTGGATCTGGCTGCATTGCGGGTAGCGTTACAGGCAGTACGTCGGGCAGTTGGGCGTTACGTGTATTGAAGGGTACAAGAGGAGAGGGCAGCGGGCTTTGTTGAAGCATCGGTAAAGGTGTTTCTCACTCCGCCTATCATTCCTGAAATCGATAGTGACCATCACGGTAGGCGAGTTCTCTTTTTCTCGGAAGAGAGGAGGATGGCCCCATACCGAACTTGCTTGAGAAGGACGCCACGCGATGAAAATTTCAACCCTGCTGACCCTCGTCGCCGTGCTGTCCAGCGGATTTGTCGCGTCGGGTTCTGCTTCCGCGGCGGTCACTGCTTCGGCGGCAGATGCCGAGGCGTGCCATTTGCTGCCGGTGGTTGAAAGCCGTATGGCGCTGCAGTCTTCTCAAAGCGTTGGTGTGCTCTACAGCGAAAACACCGTCAGCACCCTCGAATACCTTGAGCGTTATCACGCGGTGGCGCTGAAAGGCGTCAAGAACGGCGGGCTGGATTCGCGTATTCGTGAGGCGTTCGTGAGCAGCTCCGATCCGAAACTGGCGATGGACTGGCTGAGAGGTTCTTTGGAGAAACAGTTCGCATCGGTGACCGTGTATGACAATCTCGACGCGCTGATGCAGGCGCGGCCGGACGTGGTGGTGATGCTCGACACCTACAGCCGCCTGGTGTCCCAGCGTAACTCTCAAGTGGAAGCGCGCTTCATCGCGAAGTTCTACGACTCGAACCTGCAATACATCGGCAAGGCTGAAGGCCTCGGCGCGAAAGAGCTGACCTCGGTGTGGGTACACGACAAGGCCGCTCCGGAGATCGCCGCGCAGATCAACCAGCAGCGCGATCTGCAGATCAACGCCCTGAAGCAGTTCGATGCTTCGCTCAAGGCGCTGGTGACTACCGGTAATTCGGCGGAAGTGGCGAGTAATTGATCGCTGCCTACAAGGCGAATGCGGTTCGATAGTGGGACCGGCTTTAGCCGGGAAGAGGCCGGTGTAATCGCCCTCGATTTTGCAGCGTGACGCCCGACGCCTTCCCGGCTGAAGCCGGTCCCACAAGGTAAAGGCAGTTCCCAAGGTGAATCCGGCCTGAGCCTTTCCCCTGATGCAAAAAAACCCGCTGCGCCCCCTCATCAAGGCGTCAGCGGTTTTTTTGTGGGAGCGGTTACTTGCTGTCAGGCAACGCGTAGGCAATCACGTAATCACCGCGATCCGCCGACTGACGGGCGCCGCCGGCGGTGATGACGATGTACTGCTTGCCGGTCTTCGGTGACACATACGTCATCGGGCCGCCCTGACTGCCAACGGGCAAGCGGGCTTTCCAGGCTTCTTCGCCGTTGGCGCTGTTGAACGCGCGCAGGTAGTAATCCTGGGTGCCGGCGATGAACACCAGACCGCCCTGGGTCGACAGCGTGCCCCCCAGCGTCGGCATGCCGATCGGCAGCGGCAGGTGCATTTTGATGCCCATCGGGCCAGTGTCCTGAACGGTGCCCACCGGCACTTGCCAGGCAATTTTTTGGGTCTTCATGTCGATGGCGGTCAGCGTGCCGAACGGCGGCGCCTGGCACGGAATGCCTGCCACGGACAGGAAGCGGTTTTTGTTTACGGCGTAAGGGGTGCCTTTCAGCGGCACGGCGCCCATGCCGGTGTTCAACGCTTCACCGCCGGACGCCGCAATGGCGTCCTTCAGTTGCGGCACCATCTGAATCCACAGGCCCAGGCGCATGTCATTGACGAAGATGAAGCCATGCACCGGGTCGGTCGACAGGCTGCCCCAGTTCATCCCGCCCAGAGAGCCCGGAAAGCTCAGCGAAATATCGGTGCCGGGCGCCGTGAACAGGCCCTCGTAGCGCATCTTCTTGAACGAAATCCGGCACAGCAACTGGTCGAACGGCGTGGCGCCCCACATGTCCGACTCGGTCAGGGTCTGCGCGCCGATCTGCGGCATGCCCACGGATTTTGGCTGGGTCGGCGAGTAGGGTTCGTTGGGGATGTTCGACGCCTTGACCGGGACTTCCTTGACCTCGGTCAGCGGCTGGCCGGTGTGACGATCGAGGACGAAAATCTGCCCGGCCTTGGTGCCGATGACCAGCGCCGGCACCTTGCTGCCGTCAGGCTTGGCGAAGTCGATCAGGCTCGGCTGCATCGGCAGGTCGAAATCCCAGAGGTCGTTGTGGACCGTCTGATACACCCACTTCTGCACGCCGGTGGTGGCGTTCAATGCCAGCACCGAGGCGCCGTAGGTGTGGTCGAGCTCCGTGCGTTTCACACCATAAATATCGGTGGACGAACTGCCCATCGGCAGGAACAGCGTGTTCATGGCCGGGTCGTAGGACATCGGTGCCCAACTGTTCGGCGTGCTGCGCACATAGGTTTTGTCGGCGGCAGGGGCCTGCTTGTCTTCGGGATTGCCCGGATCGAACGCCCAGCGCATCTGCCCGGTGACCACGTCAAAGCCCCGGATCACGCCGCCCGGCATGTCGGCCTGTACGTTGTCGGCCACGCGTCCGCCGACGACCACGGTGGTGCCGGCCATCAGCGGCGCCGATGACAGTTGATAGTAGGAATCGGGCACGTTGCCCAGACCGGCCTTGAGGTCGACCTGGCCGTTGTTGCCGAAGCCCTGGCAGAACTCGCCGGTGTCGGCGTCCACGGCAATCAGGCGCGCGTCGATGGTGTTGGTCAGCAAACGACGCTGGCAGTTGGCGCCGGCCGGCACTGCGACCGGCGCGGCGGGGGTGCTGTCATCGGTGGGTGGCGCGACGGCGGCGCTGGCATCGAAATAGGCCAGCCCGCGGCAGCGTTGCCACACGGCGGACTTGGCGTTGATTTCGTTTTTCCACAGCTGCTTGCCGGTATCGGCGTCCAGCGCGATGACATTGTTGTGGGGCGTGCAGATGAACACCTTGTCGCCGATCTGCAACGGGGTCATCTGGTCTTCGGCGCCATTGCCGTCGCTGATGGCGACGTCGCCGGTGTGGTAGGTCCAGGCCGGCACCAGCTTGCTGACGTTGTCGCGGTTGATCTGGTCCAGCGCCGCAAAACGGCTGCCGCCCTCGTCATTGCCATAATGCGCCCAGTCTTTCTGCGCGTGGGCCGGATCGACTTTGGTCAGCGCCGGGCCATCCCCCGTCGGCGACACCGAGGCGTGGGGCTGAAACATCCCCCAGAACCCGGCGACCAGCGCCACCGCCAGCACACCACCAACGAGGTAACCGACGCGACCGGCTGCGAGGCCATTGGCCTTGCGCAGGGAAGGGTAGATCAGCGCGACCAGCAGACTCAGCACGCCGAGGGCAAACAGGCGGGAAACCAGCGGCCAGAACACCAGCCCGGCGTCCACCAGCGCCCAGATCAGCGTTAGCAGCATCACCGCTGCGAACAGCCACGCGCCTGACAGGCGACGCCGGAACAGCAGGACGGCCGAGATAATCAGGCCCAGACCGGCCAGCAGGAAATACGCACTGCCGCCTAGCGTGACGAGATAGCCGCCGCCGGCTGCAAAAAGTAATCCGAAAACCAGCACGCCCAGCGCGACGACCCGAATGGGCCAGCGGCTGACGGCTGCCGAAGGTTGTGAGTGATTCATGAGGCATTCCTGCTGACGCGAAGAAGGGTCGTGGACGACCGATCAAGTGAGGTGGGGACAAGGGTTTAGAGCGTGATGGCTGCCAGATGGAGTTCTTCCGGCATTATCCGTCGCGTAATTAACCGGTTAGTTAATTCCGGTGACGATATCAAAAAAACGCCATGCCTGCGTCAATTTGTCTCTGTTTGGGTGAGTCGGGGCGGGCGTCCTTCGGGGCCGGACGTGTCAACGCTACTGATCCATGAACTCGCGTAAGCGGTGTTGCAGGCGGTCAACCGCGTTGTCCATCGCAAGAAACGCCTCCACCGTCATCACCTGCCAGCGCTGGCCTTCGTCGCCGAACACCACCTGATCGAAAAGGCCGTCAGCCACTTCAGCGACGAAAAACCAGGTGTCGAGCCCGTTGACGCCCTGACCCGGGTAGACCCGTTTGTGGATGAAGGAAGCGGGGTCGAGGACGATGCCGAATTCTTCCATCGTCTCCCGCACGGCGCACTCTTCCGGGGTCTCGTCGCCTTCGCGGCCGCCGCCGGGCAGGTCCCACAGATTCGGCCACGGGATCTCCGGCTTGTCATCGCGTTGGTACGTCAGCAGCGAACCGTTGCACAGAATCGCGACTTTCGCACCGGAGAAGGGAGGGTGGGAGGACATGATTGCGCCTTCATGGAGTCAGTGCGGATAACCTAGCACTTCCTGGCTGAGGCATCTTCTTGCAGCCAGTAGCAATGACACACCGCAGTCATTCAGTGGGACCGGCTTCAGCCGGGAAGGCGTCAGTCGTCACACTGCAAAATTGATGGTGTTTACGATGGCCTTTTCCCGGCTAAAGCCAGTCCCACTAAAAGCATCGCGTGCATCCAGCAGCACCGGTGGTGTACCGATGAAACTGAAACACCGCAGTCATTTAGTGGGACCGGCTTCAGCCGGGAAGGCGTCAGTCGTCACACTGCAGAATTGATGGTGTTCACGCTGGCCTCTTCCCGGCTAAAGCCAGTCCTACTAAAAGCATCGCGTGCATCCAGCAGCACCGATGGGGTACCGATGAAACTGAAACACCGCAGTCATTTAGTAGGAACGGCTTTAGCCGGGAAAGCGTCAGTCGTCACACTGCAAAATTGATGGTGTTTACGCAGGCCTCTTCCCGGCTAAAGCCAGTCCTACTAAAAGCATCGCGTGCATCCAGCGGAATCGGTGTGGTCCCGATGAAACTGACACACGGCAGTCATTCAGTGGGACCGGCTTTGGCCGGGAAAGCGTCCGTCGTCACACTGCAAAATTGATGGTGTTTACGATGGCCTTTTCCCGGCTAAAGCCAGTCCCACTAAAAGCATCGCCTGTTTGCAGTGGGACTTACATTCATTCGCCCTACCCACCCCGGGAGACACCATGGACCACCAGACACTCAAAGACGCCTACACCGGCTACATCGCCTGCCTCAATCGTCAGGACTGGGCTGCCTTGGGAGACTTCGTCGGCGAGGACGTGCATTACAACGGCGAGCGCGTCGGCCTGGCCGGCTATCGGCAAATGCTGGAGCGGGATTTCCGCGCCATTCCTGACCTGCGTTTCGTCATCGATCTGCTGATCGCCGAGCCACCGCACATTGCCGCGCGGCTGACGTTCGATTGCACGCCGGTGGGCGAGCTGTTCGAGGTGGCGGTGAACGGGAGGAGGGTGCAGTTTACGGAGAACGTGTTCTACACGTTTGAGGCGGGGCGTATCGTCAACGTCGCGTCGGTGATCGACAAGGCAGCGGTGGCGGCGCAGGTGCCGAAGCCCTGAACCGCCGAATGGCCTGGCAGCGCGGCTGACTCAGAGGCGAATCAGCAGCGCCGCCCCTCCATCAATGCAACGCGCTGGCGCGGTTTTTCGCGACGTCTTCGGCTTTGACCTCGCCGTCGCTCTGACCGAACCGACGCAGCACGAAGGTGCTCACGGCAGCCAGTTCAGCGTCGCTGTAGCTGCGGGCGAAGTCAGGCATGCGCTGGTCGACCCGTGCCGCGGTTGGCGTGTGACCTTCCAGCAGCGTCGCCATCAGGTTCCGGCCTTTGGGGTCGTTGACGGTTTTCAAACCGGCCAACCCACCCGCCGGTGATTGCCGCCCGCTGCCGTCGATCTGGTGACAGGCCACGCAGGTGTCGTTGAACAGCTTCTGGCCGAGCCCCTTTTGCAGCGCGGCGTCGTTCACCGCCATGGTTGGGCGGGGGATGCCTTCGCTTCTCGCCGGCGTGCTCTTGAGGTACACCGCGATGGCTTTCAGGTCCGCTGGATCAAGGTAGCGCAGGCTGTGCTCGACCGCGTCACCCATTGGCCCGCCCGCGCCGCCGAAACCGGCCGCGTAGCCCTTCGACAGGTAGCTGACGATGGCGTCTTCCGGCCAGGCGCCGATGCCGTATTTGGCGTCGGAACTGATGTTGTAGGCCATCCAGTTGCCCAGTTCCGCACCCGCCAGAGAGTTGCCGGTGCTCATCGCCTGGAAGATGTTGCGTGGGGTATGGCATTCGCCGCAGTGGCCCGGGCCCTGCACCAGATACGCGCCACGATTCCATTCAGCCGACTGCTTGCTGTCCGGGACGAAGCGTTCGTTGCCGGCGAAAATCGCGTTCCAGAACATCATTCCCCAGCGCTGATTGAACGGGAACGAAATTTTGTTTTCGGGCGGCATCTGCTTCACCGGCTCAAGGCTGAACAAGTAGCCCTTGATCGCCAGGATGTCTTCCCGGGACATCAGCGTGTACGAGGTGTAAGGGAAGGCCGGGTAGTAATGCTTGCCGTCCTTGCCCATGCCTTTTTGCAGGGCGTCGACGAATTCGTCGTCGGTCCAGTTGCCGATCCCGGTTTCTTTGTCCGGGGTGATGTTGGGGGAATACAGGCTGCCGAACGGCAATTTGAATTCCAGCCCGCCGGCGTACGGCTTGCCGCCCGGCACTACGTGGCAGGCCACGCAATCAGCGGCGCGGGTCAGGTATTCGCCCTTGCTCATCGCTGGGGTGTCGCTCGCGTAAACGGTGCTGGCCAGCAAACCGGCCACAAGTCCGAGCGCAGTGTTCAAAACGTTCATGACGCGCTCCTCAAACAGTGAAATAGCCAAAGCGGCTCAACGGCAAACGACGCTCACGCACACCGGTCGCGGCGTACACCGCATTGACCAGCGCGGCCGCAGCGGGCACGGCCCCGGTTTCACCAACACCGCCAGGGGTCTCGACGCTGTCGACGATGTGCACCTCCACCGGTGGCGCGTCGCTCATGCGGATCTGCCGGTACTCGTGGAAGTTGGTCTGCTGCACTTGACCTTTCTCGATGAGGATTTCGTTGAACAACGCGGCCGACAGACCGAACAGCGTGCCGCCTTCCATCTGCGACGCTACGGAGGTCGGGTTGGTCGCGAAGCCGCAGTCGATGACCGTCACCAGCCGCTTGATGCGCAGGCCTTTGTCGCCTTGCTTCTCCAGCTCGACGATGGTCGCAACGAAGCTGCCGAACACCGCCGTCACCGCCACGCCACGGCCGGAACCGGCAGGCAGCGATTTGTCCCACTCCACCAGTTGCGCCGCTTTGGTCAGCACCGCCTGGGCGCGGGGTTGCGACTGCATCAGCGCCAGGCGGTATTTCACCGGATCGACCTTGGCGTTGTGCGCCAACTCGTCGATGAAGCACTCGATGGCGTAGGTGCTGCGCAGCGGTCCGACGCCACGCCACCACGAGACCGGAATCACTTCCGGGTCGTGACGGATGTAGCGCACCTGCAGGTTGGGCAGGGTGTAGATCGGGTCCTTCGCCACTTCGACGGCATCGCCATCGACGCCGTCAGCCGGCAATGCGCCGATATAGGCCGCGACCACCGAGGCACCGGCGATGCGATGCTCCCAGCCCACCGGACGCAGGTCTTTGTCCAGCGCCGCATTGAGGCGGTCGACGTAGTGCGGACGATAACGGTCGTGGGTCATGTCCTCTTCGCGGCTCCAGATCAGCTTGATCGGGTAGCTCAACTGGCGCGCGATGTCCACGGCCTGGAAGATGAAGTCGGACTCCAGACGACGACCAAAACCGCCGCCGATCAACTGGTTGTGGATCACCACCTTTTCCACCGGCATGCCGCAGACTTTGGCGGCGCCCGCCTGGGCCATACCCGGCGCCTGACAGCCGACCCACAACTCGCACGCGTCGGCGCGCACATGGGCGACGCAGGTCATCGGCTCCAGAGGGGAGTGAGACAGGAAGGGTTGTTCGTAGATCGCTTCGAAGCGGCTCGAGGCATTTTTCAACGCCCCGGCGATGTCACCGGACTGGTGCGCGAACACACCGTCGCCAGCGCTCGCCTCGAACAGCGATTTGTCCAGCTGGGCCGAATCAAGACCGGCATGGGGGCCGAGGTCCCAGTCGATGTCCAGCGCCTTGAGCGCTTGCTGGCAGGACCAGAAGTTGCTCGCCGTCACCGCCACCGCGTTGTCCAGACGGACGATATCGCGCACGCCGGGGACCTTGCGCGCAGCGTCTTCATTCTTGACGCCGCGCAGCGTGCCGCCATGAACCGGGCAGGTGAGGGTGGACGCAATCAGCATCCCCGGCACTTGCAGGTCGATGGTGAATTTCGCCGTGCCATTGACCTTGTTCGGGGTGTCCAAACGCTGGACCGGCTTGCCCAGCAGCTTGAATTCGCTGACGGCTTTGAGGGGGATCTCGGTCGGCAGCGGCAGCTTCGCCGCAGCGTCGACCAGCTCACCGTAACCGGCACTTTGGCCGTTCGGGCCGATGACCCGGCCGTTCTCGGCATGGCACTGGCTCGGCGCGACTTTCCAGCGCATGGCCGCGGCCTGGATCAGCACGATGCGCGCGCCGGCGCCGGCCTTGCGCAGGGGCTCCCAGCTGTAGCGGGTGGAGGTCGAACCGCCGGTGGCCTGAAAGCTCAGCAGCGCGTCGGTGTACAGCGCTGCATTGGGCGGCGCCTCGGTGATGGTGATCTGGCTCATCGGCACTTCGAGCTCTTCGGCGACCATCATGGCAATGCCGGTCTGCACGCCCTGGCCCATTTCGATCTTCGGTGAAATCAGCGTGACGGCGCCGCTGTGGTCAATGCGCACGAAGGCGCCATAGCCTTGCTCGGCGTTGTCGCCCAGGCTGGCGCCCTTGACCAGATCAGCGGCGAAGCTGCGGGTGACTGACGCCGGCAGGTAGGTGCCGATGACCAGCCCGCCCAGTAGCGCGCTGCCTTTGAGCAATCCACGACGCGAGAGCATCGCGGCAGATGATTGTGATTCGGACATGATGACTTCCTTCAGGCCTGGCTGACGCTTTTGATGGCGGCGCGAATGCGGGTGTAGGTGGCGCAGCGGCAGAGGTTGCCCGACATGGCGTTGACGATCTGCTCGTCGTTGGCTTTGGGGTGTTCCTGCAGCAGCGCGACGGCCGACATGATCTGCCCCGACTGGCAGTAGCCGCATTGCACGACTTCATGGTCCAGCCAGGCTTTCTGTACCGCCTGCCCCACGGCCTGCTCGCCCACCGCTTCGATGGTGGTGACCTTGCGGCCGGCGACGGCACTCACCGGCAGTACGCATGAGCGCACGGCCTGGCCGTCCAGGTGCACGGTGCACACGCCGCATTGGGCAATGCCGCAACCGTATTTGGTGCCGGTCAGGCCCACCACGTCGCGCAGGACCCACAACAATGGCATGTCGTCGGCGACATCCAGGTCGTGCTCCTGGCCGTTAATCATCAATTTCTGCATCACAACCTCAGACGGTCATCACGGTTGACGCACTGCGCCACGAGCAGGCTCGTGAGGCGGCATCAAGGCTTCGGTTTGTTTTAAAAAAATAGCGCCGTGCCAGTGGCCAGCGCTTTATATAGGTCTGCTCGGACATTTTGGTTCGGGACGAGTCAGCGGGATGAATGGTAGTACGTTCATCCTTGGAAATGTTTGATTGCGCTGAAAATATTTCCCGACAGGCACTTCAATCACCCGCGACAACATGACGCGCTCCGCCGTAGTGCAGTCCCTGCATCTGTCGCACTTAACAGGGGGGCTGCGCCAGTCTCACTCGATGTGTTGAAAGTTGTGAGTTAACAGAATGCGCAAGGGTCTATTACGGAAATTGATCTAATCAACTCAAGCATCGATGACGGTGATGCGCCTTATCGATTTTAAGTATTTATCATCTGCGCCGATCACGAACAGAATGGCCCCAGAAGCAAACGACAAGCGCTTTGCTCCCTTGCTACTTAATGAACTTCTGGAGAACGACCATGAAAGTATTAGCCTTCGCTGCTCTGTCCCTCGTCAGTGTATTTGCCGCTGCCGGCGAACTCCCGGCCACCAGCCAACAGCACTCGGTCCAGGTTGAACAATACAACCGCCACAAAGGTATCGACGTCGCGAAAGTGATCAGCATTAAAAACGCCCAGGACCCACAGAGAGTTGATGGTCCGGTGCAATCCACCATGGTTTATGTTGACCACGCCGGCGTGACCCACAGCCTTGACTACACCATCATGGGTTACGGTCGTCAAAATGGTTGATCGCCAGTGCCCTGGCGGCTTCAACTACAAACGCTATAAAAGAAACGCTGCATTGAATGCAGCGTTTTTTTTGCTTGATTATCTAGTTGCAACATCCTGCGGGCTAGTTCGACCATGAACTTGCAGTTATTTATTTAAAATATCTGGTCAGTTCTGTGCACGGACAAGCATCACGCCCGCCGCTGGATGAAGTCCAGGAAGGCTCTCAGCGGTGATGGCACATAGCGCCGCCCCGGGTAATACAGAAACGGCCCGCTGAAGCTTGGCCACCAGGGTTCGAGCACCGGTTCCAGCGCGCCGCTGTCCAGATGGGGACGCAACCAGTCTTCGAACAACGAGACGATGCCCAGGCCGTCAATGGCGGTTTGCACGGCAAGGTCGACGGCGCCGCCGATCCGCACGGTCAACGGGCCGGTCGGCTCGACGCGAACCTCTTCTCCGTCGCGCTCGTATTCCCATAAAGGTATCAAACCGCTCGGAAATTTGCCCCGCAGGCAGCTGTGGTTGAGCAGATCCCTTGGATGTTCAGGGCGGCCCCGGGCATCGAGGTACGCCGGCGATGCGGCGGTCGCGAAACGCTGAACGCGCGGGCCGATGGGCACGGCGATCATGTCCTGTTCAAGGCGATCGTCGTAGCGAATGCCAGCGTCGCAGCCGGCGGCGAGCATGTCGACGAAGCTTTCCTCCGTGACCACTTCCATGCGGATGTCCGGGTGCGCCTGCAGAAACGGAGTGATGATCTGCGGCAATATCAGGCGGGCGGCGCTGACGGGCACGTTGAGCCTGAGCGTGCCGGAAGGGCGGTCGCGGAAATCATTGACCACGTCCAGCGCGGATTCGACTTCGCCGAGGGCCGGGACAATCCGTTCCATCAGCCGCGCGCCGGCTTCGGTCGGCACGACGCTGCGGGTGGTGCGGTTGAGCAGGCGCACCCCCAGGCGCGATTCCATGCGCCTGACGGCGTCGCTGAGGCTGGACGCAGACTTGCCACTCAGCCGTGCGCCTTCACGAAAACCGCCTGCGTTGACCACGGCCACGAAGGCCAGCAAATCCTGAATGTCTGTCGCCATTGTCCGCTCACTCGTACAACCCGTGCCGATTGCACCTGATTATCAGCGCAGCGGTCAACGCCTATAGTCAGCCCACCACTTGAGCCATCCCACGTTCTTGATCACGAGGCGTCACCCATGAACCAGGCCAGCAAGGCAGGACACTTTTCATTCGGCGGTCGCACCGTCAACCGCATGGGGTACGGCGCCATGCAGCTGGCAGGGCCCGGCGTTTACGGACCGCCGAAAGATCACGCGGCTGCCATCGCCGTTCTGCGTGAAGCGGTTGCTTCCGGCGTGAACCATATCGACACGGCCGACTTCTATGGTCCCCATGTCACCAACCGCCTGATCCGCGAGGCCCTGCATCCTTATGCCGACGAGCTGCTGATCGTCACCAAGGTTGGCGCGTCCCGAGGCACCGACGCTTCATGGAATCCCGCCAACAGCCCGGCGGAACTGGTGAGCGCGGTGCACGACAACCTGCGTAATCTCGGCCTGGAAGCGCTGCACGTGGTGAACTTCAGGGCGTGGGGCACCGGGCATTCGCCGGATGAAGCGTCGATAGCCGAGCAGTTCAGTGCGCTGGCTGAATTGCAGCGTCAGGGGCTGATTCAGCATCTGGGCCTGAGCAACGTCAGTGCGAAACAGGTTGCCGAGGCGCAGGGCATTGCCCAGGTGGTTTGCGTGCAGAACCATTACAACCTGGCCCACCGAGATGACGAGCAGCTGATCGCAGAACTCGGCAAGCAGGGCATCGCCTACGTGCCGTTCTTCCCGCTGGGCGGTTTCACGCCGTTGCAGTCGCAGACGCTGTCGGACGTCGCCACACGCCTCGACACCTCGCCAATGTGCGTGGCACTGGCATGGCTGCTGCAGCGTGCGCCCAACCTGCTGCTTATTCCGGGCACCTCCTCGGTGGCGCATCTGCACGAAAACCTTACTGCCACCGAGCTGGTGATCCCCCAGGACATGCTCGCTGAACTCGAAGGGCAGAGCGCCTGAAGCTGTCCCGGCTTGCGCCGGCCCTACGTCTGGCGCATGGGGTGCCACTGGAGGAATGCATGCTTTCAGTGGGACTGGCTTTAGCCGGGAAGAGGCCGGTGTGAGCACCAACAATTTTGCGGCGTGACGACCGACGCCTTCCCGGCTGAAGCCGGTCCTACATTTAGACCACGCGGTGCAGCTGGACGAATGCGGTGTCATCGTAGGACCGGCTTTAGCCGGGAAGAGGCCGGTGTGA
>NZ_JASCOY010000082.1:0-19635 GCF_029960075.1 Pseudomonas sp. PS02290 | reverse complement strand
CCTCCCGTGCATCCTGCAATTTACCGGAGTGGGGGGTGGTGAAGGAGTGCTGCGGGGCGGGAGTCGCGCTTTGCGGACATAACTGAGACAGCGGTATCCGGGATTTATTTCGTTTTGTTGCGAAATTTTCTCGCCGGGCTGTCAGCTTGCGCTATCGGGCTCATTGAAACTGATCGTTTGGCGCCGGTTGATGAAGCTGGCATCGTTGGTGTCATCTGCGGCGGCGCTATCGACGGTGCGCCATGAGTGATGGCGTTATCAGTGGAACTACAGGCTTTGTCCACGGCTCATAGATTGCCTGGCCCGTGAATCGCTGCATCCTTTGATTTTGTCCCGCGCAATGCCTTGCGCTACTGGAGTTAAGAAATGTCAGAAGCCCCCACCACGCCCGGTTCTGCCACGCGCATGACAGACGAAGAGGCACTGGAATTTGCCGAGCAGGTGTTCGACCGGGCTCGTGCTGGTGACGCGCCGATGCTCGATCGGCTGCTGGAAAACGGCTTGACCCCCAATCTTCGCAACCATAAAGGCGACACGCTGTTGATGCTGGCCAGCTACCACGGTCATCAAGATGCCGTGCGGGTGCTGCTCAAGCACAAGGCTGACCCGGAACTGCGCAACGACAACGGCCAGAGCCCGATCGCTGGCGCTGCGTTCAAGGGCGATCTGGAAACCGTGAAGATCCTTGTGGAAGGCGGCGCAGACGTGGAAGGCGCATCAGCCGACGGCCGTACCGCATTGATGATGGCGGCGATGTTCAACCGTACCGCGATCGTCGACTACCTGATCTCCAAGGGTGCCAACCCTCACATCCAGGATGCCAAGGGCGTCACCCCGCTGATGGCCGCGCAGACCATGGGCGCGACCGAGACCGCCGAACAGCTCACACGTCTGGGGGCGTAAGCGATAGAGGCGCGCAGCATTTCCAGCTATCCTGCGCGCCTGTTTTTCAGCCCCCGGACGATCTGCCATGAAAGCTTCACTCATCGAATTCATCAGCAAGATCAGCTCCGGCTGCATGAGCGATGAAGAAATCGAAAAAATCGCCGACGAAGCCGCCCAGGCTTACGCCGACCCCGATGCATTTCTGACCGCCAACCCCGACATCAATTTCGACGACACCTTCCCGATCCCGCTGGGCGAGTGGGTCGTCATCGGCAGCCTGCCTGATACCGTCTTGCTTCAGGCTGATACCTATTCTGATTTGCTCACCGAGATCATGGCGTCGTTCGGCCCCAACGTGCCGTTCAACATCAAACCCAAACAGCTGACCAAAGCTGAACCCCTGGCCGCGCTTAACCGTATTCAGATTCAGCTTTCCAGCATGAACAAGGACATGGGCGGGTATGTGCTGATGGACATCAGCGAGCCGCTGGACCACGTGTTGCAAACGGTGCTGGTCTACGGCGCTGACGTTGAGCGGGTCATGGCACTCGGCGTCGAGCTCGGCATATTAGTAGAGCCCGCGCTGGAGGCGCTCAAGGCGCAGGTTTGATCTCCGGCACCGCCTTTTGCTGCGCCGAGAAATATCCCTCCCGACCGACGGAACCCTGATTGCAACCCGCCACTCTCAAGTGAGCAAGCCTTCAATTAGGAGCAACACCATGGGTTCTACCTTCAACGGTCTGATTGGCCTGATCATTCTGGCGCTGGATATCTGGGCCATCATCAACGTGCTGAAAAGCGGCGCGGAAACCGGGAAGAAAATTCTCTGGATTTTGCTGATCGTCATCCTGCCGGTGCTGGGCCTGATCATCTGGGCAATCGCTGGCCCGCGTGGCAACGTGCGCATCTAGTATCGCAGCAAGGCTTCAGAACACCTGACGCCCGACTGGCCTGGCCAGTCGGGCGTTTTTGTTTTGCCAGATTAGCCACGGCCACCACGACATTCGACCTGTCATGCTCCGCGACGTAGAATGCGCGCCTTCTTGTGGGCGGCCTGCCGTCCTGTCATCAGTAGTTACCGGGGACTCCATCCATGAGCGATTATCAAGAAACGTTGTACGAAGGCTATGGCCAGCGCTTTCGCATGGAAAAGATGCTGCATGAAGTGCGCACCGAACATCAGCATCTGGTGATCTTTCAAAACCCGCGCATGGGCCGGGTCATGGCGCTGGACGGCGTGATTCAGACCACCGAAGCCGACGAATTCATCTATCACGAGATGCTCACCCACGTGCCGATTCTGGCCCACGGCCGCGCCAAACGTGTGCTGATCATCGGCGGTGGCGATGGCGGCATGCTGCGCGAAGTAGCCAAGCACGCGACAGTCGAGCACATCACCATGGTCGAGATCGACGGCACTGTGGTCGAGATGTGCAAGGAGTACCTGCCGAACCACTCCAAAGGCGCTTTCGATGATGCGCGTCTGAACCTGGTCATCGACGACGGCATGCGCTTCGTTGCCACCACTCAGGAAAAATTTGACGTCATCATTTCCGATTCGACGGACCCGATCGGGCCGGGCGAAGTGCTGTTTTCGGAAAACTTCTATCAGGCCTGCCATCGCTGCCTCAACGAAGGCGGGATTCTGGTCACGCAGAACGGCACGCCGTTCATGCAGCTGAGCGAAGTGCAGACCACGGCAGGGCGCATGAATGGCCTGTTCGCCGACTGGCATTTCTATCAGGCAGCGGTGCCCACCTATATTGGTGGCGCGATGACGTTTGCCTGGGGCTCGACGGATTCCGAGCACCGCAAAGTTTCGCTGGATACCCTGCGTCAGCGATTCGCCGGCAGCGGCATCGTCACCCGTTACTACAACCCTGAGGTCCACATCGGCGCCTTTGCATTGCCGCAGTACGTGCTTCAGGCGATCAGCAAGCCCAGCAACTTCTGATGGCCGATATGTTACGCAAACATGACATCCTCCAGGCGATGTCAGGTTTGCGTAACTTCTCCTTGCTCGCCAGTCATGTCACGTATACATTCCATTGATCGTTTAATGTTATGCAGGCGTGACAAATGGACGCGACGTTATTGCTCGAGCGCTTGGGCAGCCAGATCGAAGAGATGCGCAAATCCCGCGGCCTTACTCAAGTGCAGCTGGCCTACCAGTCGGGCATGACACGGCAAAAGCTTGCAGAAGTCGAAAAAGGCAGCCCGACTGTGGCGGTGAATTTCTACGCCAAGGTGCTGGCCGCGTTGAATGCCGAGATAAAAGTCGTTTCCGCCCGACGCCCGACGTTTGAAGAGCTGCGCGAGGTGTTCCAGTGAAACCGCTGGATCGTGTACGCATTTTTACCCCGGAGGGTGAGAGCGGTGAGCTGTCAGCGTCTGAGTCCGGCGACTACCTGTTTCGCTATGGCCTGGACGCCAGCCCGGCGTCGCAGATCAGCCTGACCATGGGCGTTCGCGATGCGGCTTACGTCTCGCGCAGCCTGCATCCCGTCTTCCAGATGAACCTGCCCGAAGGCTTCGTGCTGGAACAGTTGCGCAATCGCCTCGCCAAAACCACGCCCATCAACCCCATGCTGCTCATGGCATTGACCGGTAGCAGTTCGCCCGCCGGCCGCGTCGCCGTGGCGTCTCCAATGATCGATGACTTATTGGGTGGGGCGGGCCCCGTTGCAGGCAAAAGCCTGGGGCAGATACTCAGTTGGGACGGGACGCAGGATCTGTTTGCCGAACTGGTCGATCAATACATTTTGCGCACCGGGATTTCGGGCGTTCAGCCCAAAGTCATCGTGCCCGATGCGGACTTCGTTACGGACCCGAAAGCCACACTGTTGATGCCCGAATTGATCGTCAAGTCGGGGAGGGCGGACTTCCCCGGGCTGGCCGTCAACGAGTACGTGTGCATGGATGCTGCGCGCAGAGCCGGCATGCCGGTACCGGAATTTTATCTGTCAGATAACCGCCAGCTGTTCGTCATGCGTCGCTTTGATCGGGACGCTGACCAGCGAGCCATCGGCTTCGAGGACATGGCCGTGCTGATGGGCCTGGGCACGGAGCAGAAATACGACTCCAGCTACGAAAACATCGCCAAGGCCATTCGCCTGTTCTGCGCGCCTGAGCACGTGCGTGATTCGCTGGATCGGTTCTTCGACATCGTCGCGCTCAGTTGCATGGTCGGCAACGGCGATGCCCATTTGAAGAACTTCGGGGTGCTGTATCGCGACCCGCTGGGGGCGGACGCTCAATTGGCGCCAGCCTACGACATCGTCAACACCACCGCGTACATAAAGGACGACGCGCTCGCCCTGCGCCTGGATGGCTCGAAGAGCCTGTTCGGCTCGAGGCTCGGCATCCTGACCCTCGCGTCGACCTGCGACATCCGCAAACCGAACGTGCGCATCGAACGGCTGATCGCAGCGGTGCAGGCGTCGCTGCAGGAAAACGCCTCGCTCAACGCCCACGCACCCCCTGTTTTCGACGCCATCGAACACGCCGTCGAGCGGTATGCCCAGACGTTCAAGGTGTGAGCGCTATTCAAGGCTTTGTAAGAAAATATGAGAGGCGTCGTTAATGAACGGAATTTTCACCGTTTCTTCGGGAAGATTCGCGCCGTTCCAAGGCTACCCACTGATTGAGATAAATGTTTGAGCCGATCCGTCATGAAGAATGCGCGGGATCGGTGGTAAACCGCGACGGTTCACGTAATATTTGGCCCCCGCAGCCCGGACCGGCATTTCGATGTGGTCGGGCGCACCGCTTTTTGAACCTAAACCTGAATCCAACGGATCCCACAACACATGGCCAAAACGGACGCCCCGGCGCGCGCGCCGCAACCTACCGTCAAATCGCACCTGGCCTATACGCTCCTGAGCGGCCTGGTGCTGATGGTCCTGTACACCCTTTTGCGCGTTGCGCTGCTGGTCTATAACCGCGAAGGCATCGGCGCGACGCCGGCTTCGACGTTTGTCGAGGCGTTCGGCAATGGCCTGCGATTCGATCTGCGTCTGGTCGTGTACATCCTGATTCCCCTTCTGCTGTCCCTGTTCAGCGCGCGCCTGATGGCGGCCCGTGGGGTGTTTCGCTTCTGGCTGACGCTGGTTGCGAGCCTGACCGCGTTCTTCGGCCTGATGGAGATGGACTTCTACCGTGAATTCCACCAGCGCCTGAACGGCCTGGTTTTCCAGTACGTCAAAGAAGACCCGAAAACCGTTCTGAGCATGATCTGGTACGGCTACCCGGTGGTTCGTTATCTGTTGGCGTGGGCACTGGTGACCTGGCTGCTGAGCCTGGTCTTCAAAGGCGTCGATCGCGTGACCCGTCCCCGTGGCGGGTTCAACGTCGCCAGCGCCGACAACCGTGTGGTCGCGCCATTGTACAAACGCGCCGTGGTCTTCCTGCTGTGTCTGGTGGTCGCCGTCATCGCCGCTCGCGGCACCTTGCGCCAGGGCCCGCCGCTGCGTTGGGGCGATGCGTACACCACTGACTCCAACTTCGCCAACACCCTTGGCCTGAACGGCACGCTGACGCTGATCGCGGCGGCGAAGAGCCGCATGTCCGAGGACCGCGACAACATCTGGAAAGCGACCCTGCCTGTGGCTGAAGCCCAGCAGACGGTCCGCGACATGCTGCTGACCGCCAACGACAAGCTGATCGATCCTGAGAAAGCCGCTGTCCGTCGTGATTTCACACCGCCGCCGGCCAACACGCTGCCGATCAAGAACGTCGTCGTGATCCTGATGGAAAGCTTCGCCGGCCATTCGGTGGGTGCGCTGGGTGACGAATCGAACATCACGCCTTACTTCGACAAACTGTCCCAGGAAGGTCTGCTGTTTGATCGCTTCTTCTCCAACGGTACGCACACCCATCAGGGCATGTTCGCGACCATGGCGTGCTTCCCGAACCTGCCGGGCTTTGAATACCTGATGCAGACACCGGAAGGCAGCCACAAGCTGTCGGGTCTGCCGCAGCTGCTCAGCGCGCGCAAGTACGACGACGTTTACGTCTACAACGGTGACTTCGCCTGGGACAACCAGTCAGGCTTCTTCAGCAACCAGGGCATGACCAACTTCATTGGCCGCAACGACTTCGTCAACCCGGTGTTCTCGGACCCGACCTGGGGCGTGTCCGATCAGGACATGTTCGACCGTGGCGCCGAGGAGCTGAAAGCCCGCGAGGCCAAAGGCAAGCCGTTCTATGCCTTGCTGCAAACCCTGTCCAACCACACGCCGTACGCACTGCCGGCCAATCTGCCGGTCGAGCGCGTCACCGGGCATGGCACGCTGGATGAACACCTCACCGCCATGCGTTATTCGGACTGGGCGCTGGGGCAGTTCTTCGAGAAGGCCAAGAAAGAGCCGTACTACAAAGACACGCTGTTTGTGGTCGTCGGTGACCACGGCTTCGGCAACAACGAGCAGATCACCGAGATGGACCTGGGCCGCTTCAACGTGCCGATGCTGATGATCGCCCCGGGCCTGCAGGACAAGTTCGGCAAGCGCAGCAGCATCGTCGGTACGCAGATCGACATCGTGCCGACCATCATGGGCCGCCTGGGTGGCGACACCGTGCACCAGTGCTGGGGCCGCGACTTGCTCAATCTGCCGGCGGGAGACGAGGGTTTTGGCGTGATCAAGCCATCGGGCAGCGAGCAGACCGTGGCGCTGGTCACCGGCAACCGGATACTGATCGAACCCAAGGAAATGGAGCCGAAGGTCTACAGCTACGAGTTGGGCACCAAGCCCCATGCCGAGCTGATGCCGAATGCGCCGGACGTCGCCGAGTTGCGCAAGAAGCTCGACAGCTTCCTGCAGACCGCGACCAAGAGCCTGCTGGACAACACGGCAGGGGTCAAAGACGCCAAGCCACAATGACCGCAGCCTGATGAAAACGCCCCGATACCGGGGCGTTTTTTTTGCCTGCGAATCCTTGGCTTCAGGCTGCCAACGTCAGCTGTGCGCTGACGATTCGGGTTGAACGTCGTTGCGCTGCAAGGGTCAAGATCATCAGGCCGTTGTCAGGCCTTTACTGAGGAGACATTGATGAAAGTGTGGACTATTTCGTTTCTGGACAAAGACGGTGTGCAGCAAACCCTCGATCTTGAATCCGATCACCGTCCCAGTGAAGAAGAGGCTGCGCAGCAACTCCGTCCGATCCTGTTTCCGGTCGCCAGTGATCTTGATCTGAACGACCTCGACGGTCGCACTGCCGAGCCCACCGTGAAGACACTCAAAGAGCAGAACGCGGTACAGATCATCTCCATCATCGAGGCTTCGTAAGAAGCCTGCATTTCCCGCCATCCTGCCAATTGGCAACGCACTGGCAATGGGCGTACTCTGCGATCGAGGTCGGTGATGCATCTACCCGAGTCCGCTCGCGTACGTATGCCCGTTTTGTAAAACGCAACGGCCTTGTCAGCGACATGCTTGAGTCCCGGGCGGCAGATGACCTGCCGCTACACGCCTCGCCATCGAGGGGTGTTTCGGGATAGTTGAAACTCTATCTATCGTTGCATAGGAGGACGTTTCATGAGCACAGCCTATCAAGAAGACATCAGCAGCCATGTTCTGCGCTGCATGAAAGAAGGCGGTTTCGACTTCGCACGCATTCACCCCATCGAGTTCTATGCCACCTTTCCGGATGAGGACCGGGCGCGTCGGGCTGCGGAAAAATTTCGTGGCGAGTCAGTGAATGTCCAGCTCAATGCACTGGAAGACGGTGCGTGGCACCTGGAACTGAGCAAGTTGATGTACGCAACGTACGACGGGATAGGCGACTTCGAGCAGGATTTCCAGACGGCGATTTTCGGTCTGGACGGGGAGGTTGAAGGCTGGGGCGTCAAACAGGAGCTCAAGCGCCTTCATTGAGCTGATCAACCGTCATGCGCCGAAGCGAGGCGCCGATCGTTGAAAATTGTCTCCCGCCTTCACGACCAAGTGTGGAGCGGGAGATGCACCGAGCTGAATCACAGGCAAAAAAAAGCCGCTCTCTTGGGAGCGGCGGAAAGGGAATATCGGGTGGCGTTGCCAATAAGGTTTTGAGCCAATCGCCTTGTGTGATCCGGCGGGTTGGTCTGCGGTATGGGGCGATTATGCTCAGCCCCTGAACCAGACGGAAATGAACTGTCGCTATGCCAGCGATAGATTTTCAGAGTGAACGACGCTTCGCCATGAAGCGTTGGTGAACGGGTTAGGGCGCATCGTGCACAGGAATGGTGCGGACGCTCCGGCTGTTTAATTCAACCCATTGATATTAAAGCGTTTATGCCGATGGCACGGGCCTTGCGAAGGCTCTGGTGTCCATGGTGACAAGGAGTACGGCATGATCCGCACCTTTTATGACGAGATGTACGATGCGGGCGGCATAGTTCGTCCGCATTATCGGGAATTCGCCCGCTGGTTGGGTGAAGCGCCGCCTGAGTTGCTCGCTCAGCGTCGGCGTGAGGCCGATTTATTGTTTCATCGCGCCGGGATCACATTCACGCTGTACGGCGACGAGCAGGGCACCGAGCGGCTGATCCCCTTCGACACCATTCCGCGGAGCATTCCGGCCAGCGAATGGCGGGTGGTGGAGCGCGGCTGCATTCAGCGCGTCAAGGCGCTGAACATGTTTCTCGCTGACCTCTATCACGATCAGCGCATCATCAAGGCCGGGATCATTCCTGCCGAACAGGTCCTTGCCAACGAGCAATACCAGTTGGCGATGCAGGGCCTGAATCTGCATCGCGACCTGTATTCGCACATCTCCGGCGTCGATCTGGTGCGTGACGGCGACGGCACGTATTACGTGCTCGAAGACAACCTGCGCACGCCAAGCGGCGTGAGCTATATGCTCGAAGACCGCAAGATGATGATGCGGCTGTTCCCCGAGCTGTTCGCCGCGCAACGCATCGCGCCGATCGATCACTACCCGAACCTGTTGCTGGACACACTGAAGAGCTCTAGCCCGCTGGATAACCCCAGCGTCGTCGTGCTGACCCCCGGGCGCTTCAACAGCGCGTTTTTCGAGCACGCGTTTCTGGCCCGGGAAATGGGTGTCGAGCTGGTGGAAGGCGCTGACCTGTTCGTGCGCGATGACCGCGTGTTCATGCGCACCACCGACGGCCCGAAAGCGGTCGACGTGATTTACCGCCGGCTCGACGACGCGTTTCTTGATCCGCTGGCGTTCAATCCGGATTCAATGCTCGGCGTGCCGGGCCTTCTGGCGGCGTACCGGTCGGGCAATGTGGTGCTGGCCAATGCCATTGGCACCGGCGTGGCGGACGACAAGTCGGTCTACCCCTTCGTCACCGACATGATCCGTTTTTACCTCGACGAAGAGCCGATCCTCAAGAACGTGCCGACCTGGCAGTGCCGCAAGCCCGAAGAGCTGTCCCACGTGCTCGCCAATCTGGGCGATCTGGTGGTCAAGGAAACCCAGGGCTCCGGCGGTTACGGCATGCTCGTGGGCCCCGCTGCCACCGCTGCCGAAATCGAGTCGTTCCGGGCGCGGCTCAAAGCCAAGCCCCACGCGTATATCGCGCAACCGACCTTGTGCCTGTCGACCTGTCCGACCTTCGTCGAGAACGGCATCGCCCCGCGCCACATCGACCTTCGCCCGTTCGTCCTGGCTGGCCGCGAAACCCGTGTAGTGCCCGGTGGTCTCACGCGTGTTGCCTTGCGCGAAGGCTCGCTGGTGGTGAACTCGTCGCAGGGTGGCGGAACCAAGGACACCTGGGTGGTCGAGGATTAAGGATGCCTGCCAATGCTAAGTAGAACTGCCTCGGATTTATATTGGATGTCGCGGTACCTGGAGCGCGCCGAGAACCTCGCGCGGATGCTCGACGTCAGTTATTCGCTGTCGCTTATGCCCCAGGACGGACGCGGGGATGGCCTGAATGAAATCGCCATGCCCCTGCTGATCACCGGAACCCTGGACGATTACCTGGAGCGCCACGGCGACCTGCACGCCGAGCGCTTGCTGCACTTTTTCGCGCTGGACGCCGAGAACCCTGCGAGCATCTTCAGCTGCCTGGGTGCGGCGCGGGCCAGTGCCCATGCGGTGCGTGGGCGCATTACTGCGGACATGTGGGAAAACATCAACGCCACGTATCTGGAAATTCGCGGCATCGCCGAACAGGGTTTGAGCCGTTACGGCATGAGCCGGTTCTGTGAGTGGGTCAAGGAGCGTTCACACCTGTTCCGCGGCGCGACCTATGGCACCATCATGCGCAACGACGCGTTCCGTTTTATTCGTCTGGGGACGTTCATCGAGCGCGCCGACAACACCCTGCGCATGCTCGATGCGCGTTATGAAATGCTCGAATTGCGCGGCCCGTCCGCCAACGCGGCGGCAGACAGTTCCGCCGCTGGCTACTATCAATGGAGTGCGCTGTTGCGCGCGTTGTCGTCATTCGAGGCGTACACGGAGGTTTATCGCGATGCACCGGGAGCCCGTCAGGTCGCCGAATTGCTGCTGTTGCGTGCGGACATTCCGCGCTCATTGCGTGCGTGTCTGGAGGAGCTGGACATCATTCTCGCCAGTCTGCCCGGGGCCAATGGCCGTCCCGCCCAGCGTCTGGCCGCCGAGCTGGACGCTCGCCTGCGCTACACCGGCATCGACGAGATCCTCGATGAAGGCCTGCATGAGTGGTTGAACGAATTCATTCCACTTCTGGCCCAACTGGGTAGCGTCATTCACACTTCTTACCTGGAGGCTGCATGAGACTCTCAATTAGCCACGAGACCACCTATCACTACGACGATCAGGTTCGCGCCAGCATCCAGTATTTGCGTCTGACCCCCCACGACAGCGAGCGCCAGCAGGTGTTGAGCTGGCAGTTGGCATTGCCGCGCCCGGTGCGTGCGCAGATCGATCCGTTCGGCAATATTCTCCACGTGCTGACCCTGGACGAACCCCACGAAGCCATCGTCATCGGTGCGCGCGGCCAGGTCGAGATCGACGAGAAGCGCGAGGCGGAACACGAGACTCAGTCGTCGCTGCCGTTTCTGCGCTTTACCCGCCTGACCGAGGCTGACGAAGCGATTCGCGCCTTTGCCATCGCGCAGACCCACAAGCGCACCGACCGCACCGCGCTGATCGATATGATGCACGCGCTCAACGAGCACATCACCTATACGCCAGGCTCCACAGCCGTCGATACCAGCGCCGCCCAAGCGTTCGCCAGCCGTGTTGGCGTCTGTCAGGATCACACCCACGCGTTTCTGGCCTGCGCCCGCAGTCTCGGGGTGCCGGCGCGCTATGTGTCGGGTTATCTCTACAGTGACAGCAGCGAACACCTGTCCAGCCATGCGTGGGCGGAGGCGTGGATTGACGACGCGTGGTACAGCTTTGATGTGACCAATCAGTTGGCGATTCCGGAACGGCATCTGAAGCTGGCGGTCGGCCTGGATTATCTGGACGCCTGCCCGGTGCGCGGCATGCGTCGTGGCGGTGGTTGCGAGCAGATGCACGCCAAGGTGGTCGTATCGCCATCAGCGCCGATTGCTGTTCCGGCCGCTGCGAAGAAAAAGCCCGTCCCGGCGCCGATGATTCAGGTGCAACGCCAGGGTTGATCAGCCCCTAGCGGTCGGGCGTTCAGCTCGGCCGCCTTCCCACCACTTGCGCGCTAATCGGTGCGCCAGACAGCCACTCCCCCCGCCACAGAAAAAGCCGACACTCCGCAACACAACGACCTGATACCCATACGACCGCCGTTCACCCTGTATGAAACAGGGAATCAGGGGACGCCGTCGCAGGATGCTGCACGTGCCGAGCGCAGGCTGCTCAGCCAAACAACCGTGTCATGTTCGGCAAGATCAGCAGCAGCGTAGTGGCGAAAACGATGAGTCCGGCCTGACGTATTTTCGAGCGCTTGAACTTGAACTTGAACATGGTAAATGCCTTTTCTTGTTATTCCTGAGCGACAGAAACCCATGGGCTTTGGTCGAGACCAAGGCGGGGGTTGGCAAAGGTGAGGCAAAAGAGCAGGTGCCCCGATCAGCAGATCGTGGACGGCGGGCGCTGGGTGAATCGATTTTGTTATGGCGCCACTGCTACTGACTAAACCTTAGAGCCCGCGTGCTGTGCGGTTTAGATCATTGAGGATTATCCAGTCTAATTCTTATAACTTCGTTAGGATTGGCGAATAGCCATCGCTCAGATATTCGCCTGCTAGACGCCTGCGACCAAAACTGCCTGCGTTCAATAGCCCGCTACCGTTCGTCCGAGTCCGAAACTTCTCACAACCAGCTACCCTGTCAATCGATCCGGTGAAAGAGCGCGCTCTGTGATATCGCTTGTGATAGATAGTGCTCTTATGACAGTTCGACTATCGGCCGGACATATAAAAAGACAGATCATCGGTTTAGCGAGGACAGCATGACCGAAGCGTTTATTTACGATGCCTTGCGCACGCCGCGGGGCAGGGGCAAGCCGGATGGCGCGTTGTACAGCGTCAAACCGGTGGATCTGGTGGCAGGGCTGCTGAAAGAACTGCAAGTGCGCAATCACCTCGACACCCACCACGTCGATGACATTGTGCTGGGCTGCGTTACGCCCATCGGCGATCAGGGGGCCGACATCGCCAAAACCGCAGCCCTGGTCGCCGATTGGGCCGTCAGCGTGGCCGGGGTTCAGATCAACCGGTTCTGCGCATCGGGGCTAGAAGCGGTGAATCTGGGAGCGATGAAGCTCCGTTCCGGGTTCGAGGATCTGGTGGTGGTCGGCGGCGTCGAGTCGATGTCGCGCGTGCCGATGGGCAGCGACGGCGGCGCGTGGGTACTTGATCCGCAAACCAACCTGCACACCCACTTCACGCCTCAGGGGATCGGCGCCGATCTGATCGCCACCCTCGAAGGCTTCAGCCGCGATGACGTGGACCTGTTCGCCCTGCAATCCCAGCACAAGGCGGCGCTGGCCCGGGAGCGGGGTGCGTTTCGCCGTTCACTGGTGCCGGTCAGGGACCGGAACGGCCTGCTTTTGCTCGACCATGACGAGTTCATCCGCCCCGACACCACACTGGAGGCGCTGGGCAACCTGCGCCCGAGTTTCGAGGCCATCGGCAAAATGGGCTATGACGCCACGGCGCTGCGCGTCTACAGCCATGTCGAACGCATCGAGCATGTGCACACGCCGGGCAACAGCTCCGGCATCGTCGATGGCGCCGCGTTGATGCTGCTCGGCACCGCGCAAAAAGGTCAGGCCCTGGGCCTGCGACCACGGGCGCGCATCGTGGTCACGGCGGTGACCAGCACCGATCCGACCATCATGCTCACGGGCCCTGCGCCCGCCACGCGCAAAGCCCTGGCGCGGGCGGGGCTGACCATTGATGACATCGACCTGTTCGAGGTCAACGAAGCCTTCGCCTCGGTGGTGCTCAAGTTCATCAAGGACATGGGTGTCGACCCCGACAAAGTCAACGTCAACGGCGGCTCGATTGCCCTCGGCCATCCACTCGGCGCCACGGGCTGCATCATTCTCGGCACGCTGCTCGACGAGCTGGAAGCCCGGCAGTTGCGTTACGGCCTGGCGACCCTGTGCGTCGGCGGCGGGATGGGCATCGCGACGATCATCGAGCGGGTATGAACGTGGAGCACGATAACCGCTACGCCGACCGCCTTTACCCGATAACCGTTTCAGGAAGAACGACCGCATGAGCGATGCCATCCGCTACGAAACCGGCACGGATCAGATCGTTACGCTGACCCTCGACATGCCCGGCCAGCAAGCCAATACCATGAACGCGGTGTATCGCCAGGCCATGGCCGAGACGCTTGAGCGCCTGCAGGCGGACAAAGAGGCCATCGCCGGTGTGATCATCCGCTCGGCGAAGAAGACCTTTTTTGCCGGCGGCGACCTCAACGAGCTGAGTCAGGTCGACTCCACCCGCGCCGCCGCCTTCTACCAGATGACCATGGACCTCAAGGCCCAGCTTCGCGCGCTGGAAACATTCGGCAAACCGGTGGTGGCCGCCATCGAGGGTTCTGCATTGGGCGGCGGCCTGGAGCTGTGCCTGGCCTGTCACCATCGCATCGCAATCAACGGTGGCCACGTGAGACTGGGCCTGCCGGAGGTCACCCTCGGTTTGCTTCCGGGAGGGGGCGGCACCGTGCGGCTGGTGCGCATGTTGGGGCTGGAGAAAGCGCTGCCGTTGCTGATGGAAGGCCGGACCATGGGCGTCGAGCACGCCTTGAAAACAGGTGTGATCGATCAACTGGCCAGCGATGCCGATGACCTGATGGCCAAGGCGCGCGAATGGATTCTGGCCAATCCGGCGCCGATCAAAGCCTGGGATCAACCAGGGTTTCAATTGCCCGGCGGCACGCCTGCGCACCCGAAAGTGGCGCAGATGCTGGCCATCGCGCCGTCGATGTTGCGCAGCAGAACCTGGGGCTGCTACCCGGCGCCGGAGAAGATCCTGGCCGCAGCTGTGGAAGGCGCGCAGGTGGATTTCCACACGGCAGAGAAAATTGAGGCGCGTTACTTCACTGAACTCGCCCCCGGCCCAGTAGCCAAGAACATGATCGGCAGCTGGTTTCAGCTCAACCGGGTCAAGGCCGCAGAGGCGCGGCCCAAGGCGCCGCCGGTGTTCAACATGCGCAAGGTCGGCATCCTCGGGGCCGGGCTGATGGGCAGCGGCATTGCCTATGTCACGGCGGTGGCGGGCGTCAGCGTGGTCCTCAAGGACATCAATCTGGCCGCGGCGCAGAAGGGCAAGGATTACTCGGCGCGACTGCTGAACAAGCAGCTTGCCAGAGGCCGCATCACCGAGGCTCAGCGCGATGCCGTGCTGGGCCGTATCAAGCCGACAGGCCGCGACAGCGACCTTGAAGGCTGCGACCTGATCATCGAGGCGGTATTCGAAAATCGCGAGCTTAAAGCTCAGGTCAGCGCCGCCGCCGAGCAAGTGGTCGTGCCCAATGCGGTGATTGCGTCCAATACCTCGACGCTGCCAATCACGGGCCTTGCCAGCGCCATCAGCCGGCAGGAGCGCTTCATTGGTCTGCATTTCTTCAGCCCGGTGGAGAAGATGCGCCTGGTGGAAATCATCAAGGGCGTGCGCACCAACGACATGACCCTGGCGCGGGCCTTCGACTTCGTTCGCCAGATCGGCAAGACCGCAATTCTGGTCAATGACACGCGCGGCTTCTTCACCTCGCGGGTGTTCGCCACCTACGCCGACGAAGGCATTGCCATGCTCGGCGAGGGCGTCAGTGCGCCGATGATCGAGACCGAGGCGCGCAAGGCCGGGATGCCGGTGGGGCCGCTGGCGGTGTCAGATGAGGTGTCGCTGCGGTTGATGAGCCAGATTCGGCAGCAGACGCGCAAGGACTTGGCAGAACAGGGCGTGGAGCTCCCCGGGCATCCGGCCGACGCGGTGATCGAGCAGCTGTTGCATGAATTCGATCGCGCAGGGAAAACCTCCGGCGGCGGTTTTTACGACTACCCCGACGGCGGACCCAAGCACTTGTGGCCGGAGTTGAAAATCCGCTTCGAGAAGCCCGACGCACAGATCAGCGGCCAGGATATTCGCGACCGGCTGCTGTTCATTCAGGCCCTTGAAACCGTGCGTTGCATGGAAGAGGGTGTGCTGCGATCGACGGCGGACGCCAACGTGGGTTCGATGCTTGGCATCGGCTTTCCGGCCTGGACTGGCGGGGCGTTGCAATTCGTCAATCAATACGGACTGAAGCCGTTTATCACCCGCGCCCGGGCCTTGGCCGAGCGCTATGGCGAACGTTTTCAGCCGCCTGCGTTGCTATTGGAGAAAGCGGAGGAGGGGACGCTGTTCTAGCGCCGGCTCCCGGTTGTGGCGGATGTAGTGCCGCGACAGCCGGGGTTCAGTTGAAGACCGCGCGCGGCCACAACTGGGCCTTGCCTTGCCCCGGCCTTCAAGGCAGGCTTGAGCCCACGCATTTTCGCTTTGTCGCTTCAGGAATTTTTATGTCGTTACGCATCTGCATTCTGGAAACCGACGTACTTCGCCCGGAGCTGGTCGATCAATACCAGGGTTACGGGCGGATGTTCGAAAAACTCTTTGCTCAACAGCCGGTGCCTGCGGAGTTCGTCGTCTACAACGTCATGCACGGCGATTACCCGCCGGATGACGAGCAATTCGACGCCTATCTGATCACCGGCTCCAAGGCCGATTCCTTTGGCACCGATCCGTGGATCGAAACCCTCAAGACGTATCTGCTCGAACGCTACAAGCGCGGCGACAAATTGCTCGGCGTATGTTTCGGCCATCAGTTGCTGGCGCTGCTGCTGGGCGGCAAGACTGAGCGCGCGCCGCAGGGTTGGGGTGTCGGTATTCATCATTACAACCTTGCACCGACCCGGCCATGGATGACGCCGGCGCTGGACAAACTCACGCTGCTGATCAGCCACCAGGATCAGGTCACGGCGTTGCCCGAAGGCGCAACGGTCATTGCCACCAGCGAGTTCTGCCCGTTTGCCGCGTATCACATCAACGATCAGGTGCTGTGCTTCCAGGGTCATCCGGAATTCATCCACGACTACTCGCGCACCTTGCTCGACATCCGTCAGGACGCGCTGGGTGAGCAGGTCTACGGGAAGGGCATCGCCAGCCTGGAAGAAGACCACCACGGCACGGCGGTGGCGGAATGGATGATGCGGTTTGTGGCGAACAAGCGTCCTGTAAGCTAAAGCGCTGTTTTGCCGGGTTATGTGATCATTGTAGGACCGGCTTCAGCCGGGAAGGCGTCAGTCGCCACGCTGCAAAATGGATGGCGCTCACACCGGCCTCTTCCCGGCTAAAGCCGGTCCTACTGACAGCAAGTATTCTACCTGTGGGACCGGCTTCAGCCGGGAAGGCGTCAGTTGCCACGCTGCAAAATTGAGGGTGCTCACACCGGCCACTTCCCGGCTAAAGCCGGTCCTACAGTCGTAGGTGTATTCAAAGCCGGTGCCACAGTCGTAAGCACATTCAAAAACCTCAAAGCCAACCCGACCGCTTGAAGCTCGCGAACAAAATCCCGCACCCGCCGACGATCACGCCCAACACCATGTAATACCCGTAATGCCAGGTCAGCTCCGGCATGTTCTGGAAATTCATCCCGTAGATCCCGGCGATGGCGGTGGGGAAAGCCAGAATCGCGGCCCAGGCGGCAAATTTGCGCTGGGTCAGGCTCTGCCGTGAAGACTCCAGCAGCAGGCTGATTTCGATGGTCTGGCTGGCGATGTCGCGCAGGTTGGAGAGGTCTTCCATCTGCCGTTTGACGTGGATCTCCACGTCGCGGAAGTACGGCCGCATGTTCTTGTCGATGAAGGGAAAGCTCAGCTTCTGCAGCTCCTCGCCAATCTCCACCATCGGCGCCACGTAGCGGCGCAGGCGCAGCAGGTCACGACGCAGGGCGTGGATGCGGTGGATGTCGGCTTCGTTGAGGTCCTTGCGCAGCACGTTGTGCTCAAGCTCTTCCAGCTCGCAGTGAATCGATTCGGTGACCGGCTGATAGTTCTCGGTGACGAAATCCAACAGCGCATACAGGACGAAGTCTTCCCCGTGCTCCAGCAGCAATGGCCGAGCCTCGCAGCGCTGACGTACCACCCCGTAGGACTTCGAATCGCCGTTGCGCGAGGTGATGACGTAGCCCTTGCCCGCGAAGATGTGGGTTTCGATGAAGATCAGCTTGCCGTTCTCGCGGATCGGCGCGTAGGTCACGATGAACAGCGCGTCGCCGAAGGTCTCCAGTTTCGGCCGGCTGTGGACTTCCAGCGCGTCTTCGATGGCCAGTTCGTGCAGATTGAACTGCCGCTGCAGCGTGGTCAGTTGTTCGAGGTCTGGCTGCTCAAGGCCGATCCAGACGAAATGCCCAGGTTTCGCCGCCCAGGCCGCGCCTTCGTCGAGGGAGATGTTGGTGACTTTCTTTCCGGCACTGTAAACGGCAGCGGCAACCACTCGACCCATAATGTCTGCTTCTTCTTTTAGGGAGAACTGACGCGCAGCTTAGCGCGCTCCCTGATCAGAGTCGGCGGATTTAAACGAGTTGCAGGTTTTTTCAGTGCTGTTCAGCGTCTGTTCGGATGGCAGCAGCGGACCCGCGGACCTGCGCGTCCATGCTGGCGATGCAGGTCTGCATCTGGCCGTGACAGAGCCCGATGAGCTGCGGAATGTCTTCGCTGGTCAGGCCCGCTGTCGGGATCGCGGGCAGCATGCGGATGATCACTTCGCCACTGTTCCATCGATTCAAATTCATGCTGCGCACGTAGGTGCTTACGCAGACGGGCACGATGGGCACACCGGCCTCGATCGCCATCTGAAAAGCCCCGCGTTTGAACGGCAGTAATTCCGCGCCTTCGTTGCGTGTGCCTTCGGGGAACACCCAGATTGAAGTGTCTTTGTGCTGCAGGGTTTCGGTGGTCTGGAGAATGGCGCGGCGTGCCCGCTGCGGGTTGCCGCGATCAATCAGCACGTTGCCCGCCAGCCAGAACAGCTGGCCAAAGAACGGCACCCACTTGAGGCTCTTCTTGCCGATGCAGACCGTGCGCGGCGGCACGATGTTGCCGAGGACAAACAGATCGTAATTGGACTGGTGATTACAGATGATCACGCAAGGCCTGGCGTGCTCGAACTGCGGGCTGAGCTGCGCATTCAGGCGCAGCCCGAGAATTCCCATGGCGGGGAGGGCGTAGAGGCGAGCACACAGGCGGCTGTTGTCAGGGTTGAACGGGCGGCACAAGCCAAGCAAAAGACCCAGCGCGCCAGCGACAAGAAAGTGCAGGCCCATCAACAACATACGCAATACGAACAGCATGCAAAACCCACCCGGTAGGCGAAAAGCCGCGCAGTGTACGGATGTGCACTGGAATCGGCAATCGGCCACGGGCCGGGCGGAGGATCAGGAATTTAACGGGATGTTTCAGGGGGAACGCGCCGCAGGGAATGCAGCGCGTTGTCGCGGATCCCTTAGAGCGGGATCTGACGATCCAGCTCGATGGCCCGGTCGAGGGTCTCGAGGAATTCCTTGCGCACTTTCAGCTTGGTCTGCTTGTGGGCGCGCATGTTGATCTTCTTCATCTGTAGCGCCACGGTGCGCGCGGCTTCGGTGAGTTCTTCCGGGGCGACCACTTTGTCGAAGAAGCCGGCTTGCAGCGCGCCCTTTGGGTCGAACATTTCGCCGCAGATCACCGAGCGGCCGAAGGCACTTTTACGCAGGCGGTCACGGGCCAGTTCGATGCCGGCGTGGTGCATGGTCATGCCGATTTGCACCTCGTTCAGACCAATGCTGAATGGACCCTCGACGCCGATGCGGTAATCCGCCGACAGCAGCAGGAAGGCGCCTTTCGCGACAGCATGGCCGCCGCACGCGACCACCACGGGGAACGGGAAC
The DNA here is from genome assembly GCF_029960075.1 of Pseudomonas sp. PS02290. Taxonomy (NCBI): domain Bacteria; kingdom Pseudomonadati; phylum Pseudomonadota; class Gammaproteobacteria; order Pseudomonadales; family Pseudomonadaceae; genus Pseudomonas; species Pseudomonas sp. PS02290. Next base: position 412 of record NZ_JASCOY010000082.1, on the reverse strand, counting down.
GACAGCATGCGCCGCGCCAGCGTGGAGCCTTCGGCGACCAGGGCCATGGCGGCTTCCGGCGACGAGGTCATGATTTTCAGATCGTACCCGCCCGAGAGAATCCCCGGCTGGCCGGTGATGATCACCACGGCGCGGTCCTGCTCGGCGCGGTCGAGTGCGGCATTGAACGCGGCGACCACCTCGTTGCTGATGGCGTTGACCTTGCCGTTGGCCAAGGTCAGCGTCGCAACGCCGTCATCCAGTTGATAGGCGACCAAATCACTCATGGAGCGAGTCCTTTTTTGTTTTGAAGTGGCGCAGACGTTACCCACCCGGCAGGGCAAGGTAAAGCGCAAAGGATGACTGGCAAGTCAGGGGGCGGGGGGCCCGGCCCGCGGGCCCCCCCCGAAAACGCGGGGGGCCCGGGGTTAAA
>NZ_JASCOY010000081.1:0-20043 GCF_029960075.1 Pseudomonas sp. PS02290 | reverse complement strand
TAGTTCAGACGACACAAATCGCGACTTGGGTGCAGGCCGAACGCAGACGACGCGGAGTGGGCCGAGCGGCATGGATGCCGCGAGAGCGCCGTCAGGACATGGATGTCCGTTCGGCGCGCGCCCACGGAGCGTCGTCGGAGTGAGGGAACCCTGACGAAGGAAGGGCCCAACCAGGAGCACAAGCCCTTGGTTACTTGGGGCTTTATCAAGTAACTCGCCGAAGGCGAAACGATCTGCCGTTAGGCAGATGCTCTTGATCTAGCCATCTGACACCACCCATCTGATCCGTATTTATAAGCCTTACCTGAATCTGTACTGAAACAGCCGCAACCCCCAAGATCACTTCACTCCCGGCAGACCGATCAAGCCCGACCGGTCCCCATCATCCGGCCTGAAACCTCTAGTACTTCATACTTGCGTAGGAGAACCCCATGGCCAAGCTCGCCATCTTCCTGTTCGGCTTTCTCGCCCTGACCCTCATGATCGGCGCGCTCGCCACAATCTCCCCGACCTGATCCCGACCTGACACCCTCCGCGCTCTCCGCAACCTGACGGCAGACACACGCTCTGCCGTTTCCGCGTTCCCCTGAAAAACGTGAAACCTCAAACCCTCAAACGCCATTCATCCGCCAACCCCTATCCCCACCCTTGACGCTTATTTGTAACGGGACAATACTCGACACAGATTCATATAGATGACTACATAACTACAACAGCGAAGCGCCTCCATGAACCGACTTTCCAGCGATGTCCGCTTGCCGCTCTACCAACGCCTGCGAGACCAGCTCGCCGAACAGATCGCTAACAACCGCTGGCGCCCGGGCGAAGCCATTCCCACCGAAGCCGCGCTGTCCAGCGAGTACTGCCTGTCCACCGGCACCGTGCGCAAAGCCATCGACATGCTGGTCAACGAAAACATTCTCGAACGCCAACAGGGCCGCGGCACCTTCATTCGCCGGCCGCAGTTCCAGTCCTCGCTGTTCCGCTTCTTCCGCTTTCAAGGCGTCTCCGGCGAACGCCAGGTGCCTGAAAGCCGCATCCTCTCCATCGAAGCCGTCACCGCGCCCTCGGCCGTTTCCCACGCCCTCGGTCTGCCGCTGGACGCGCCGGTGATTCGCCTGATCCGCCTGCGTCTGCTCGACGCTCAGCCTGTGCTCGCCGAAGAAATCTGGTTGCCCCAGGTGCAGTTTCAGACCCTGCTGGAAATCGACCTCAGCCGCCAGGGCCCGCTGCTCTATCCGATCTACGAAGAGCAATGCGGCCAGGTCGTGGCCTACGCCGAAGAAACCCTGACCGCCGAAGCCATCAACGACACCCACGCCCGCTTGCTGCAGGTGCCAGTCAACAGCCCGGTGGTGGTGATCGAGCGTCTGGCGCGCAACTACGCCGGACAACCGCTGGAATGGCGCCGTTCGCGCGGCCATGCCAGCCACTTCCGCTACAGCGTCGACATCCGCTGAAGCGCCGCTGAGAAATCCGAATTCTGCACCCAAGCCCGTCACTCAGAACGGGCTCTACAGCACCTGCTGCTTCACACTTATAAGGACAAAAACCATGTTCAACTGGTATCGCCACGTCACTCCTCGGGAGCGCAAAACGTTCTGGGCCTGCTTCGGCGGATGGTCGCTGGACGCCCTGGAAGTTCAGATGTTCGGCCTGGCGATCCCGGCGCTGATCGCCGCCTTCGCGTTGACCAAGGGTGACGCCGGCCTGATCAGTGGCGTGACGCTGATCACCTCGGCGCTGGGTGGATGGGTCGGCGGCACGCTGTCCGACCGCTACGGCCGGGTGCGCACGCTGCAGTGGATGATCCTCTGGTTCTCGTTTTTCACCTTTCTGTCGGCGTTCGTCACCGGCTTCAGCTCGCTGCTGATCGTCAAGGCGCTGCAGGGTTTCGGCATCGGTGGCGAGTGGGCCGCAGGCGCGGTGTTGATGGCCGAAACTATCAACCCGAAATACCGTGGCAAGGTCATGGGCACCGTGCAGAGTGCATGGGCGGTGGGCTGGGGCCTGGCCGTCGGCGTGTTTACCTTGATCTATTCGTTCGTGCCTCAAGACATGGCCTGGCGGGTGATGTTTTTGGTCGGCCTGCTGCCGTCGCTGCTGATCATCTGGGTGCGCCGCAACGTCGAGGAGCCGGACAGCTTCCAGCGCCTGCAAAAAGACAACGCCATCCCACAAAGCTTCTTCAAATCCCTGGCCGGCATCTTCCGCCCGGAATTGATCCGCGTGACGCTGCTCGGCGGCTTGCTCGGCCTCGGCGCCCACGGCGGCTACCACGCCGTGATGACCTGGCTGCCGACGTTCCTGAAAACCGAGCGTAATCTGTCGGTGCTCAACTCCGGCGGCTACCTGGCAGTCATCATCGTCGCCTTCTGGTGCGGCTGCATTGCCAGCGGCTTTCTCATCGACCGCATCGGCCGCCGACTGAACATCGTGCTGTTCGCCCTGTGCTGCGTCGTCACTGTGCAGTGCTACGTGTTCCTGCCGCTGACCAACACACAAATGCTGTTCCTCGGTTTCCCGCTGGGCTTCTTCGCCGCCGGCATTCCGGCCAGCCTCGGCGCGCTGTTCAACGAGCTGTATCCGGCTGACGTGCGCGGGGCAGGGGTGGGCTTCTGCTACAACTTCGGCCGTGTGCTGTCCTCGGTCTTCCCGTTCCTGGTGGGCCACATGAGCGAATCGATGTCGCTGGGTTCCGCCATCGGCATCGACGCCGGGATCGCCTATGGCGTCGCCGTGATTGCCGCGTTGTGCCTGCCGGAAACCCGCGGTCGCAGCCTGGAAGCCAGCCCTACTGCCGGCGCCGTCGCAGACACTCGCAGCGAAACCGCCCGCGCCTGATTTCCCCTTCCGCGCGGCGCCTGTTGCGTCGCGCATTTTTTGATAGATGAGATCCATGTCCGACCTCTTTTCCGTCTCCCCCGCGTCGATCCTTGGCATCGACGGCCACGCACACGTCTTCAGCAGGGAGCTGGACCTGACATCGGCACGACGCTATTCACCCGAATACGACGCCACGCTGGCGATGTACCGGGATCAACTTCACCAGCACGGCCTGAGCCATGGCGTGCTGGTGCAACCGAGTTTCCTCGGGACCGATAACCGTTACTTGCTCGACGCCCTTCAACAGGCGCCGGATCAACTGCGTGGCGTGGTGGTGGTCGACCGCGACATTAGCCGTGCCGCGTTGGACGAGATGGACCGGCTGGGCGTCGTTGGCGTGCGTCTGAACCTGATGGCCAAGGCGCTGCCGGACTTTTCCGAACCGCAGTGGCAGGTGTTCTTCGGGCACATCGCCGTGCTCGACTGGCATGTAGAAGTGCACCGCCACGTCGCCGATATGCCTGCGCTGCTGGCCGGGCTGATGCCGTTCGGCATGAAGATCGTGATTGATCACTTTGGTCGGCCCGACGCCCGCCTGGGCCTCAATCAACCGGGCTTTCGCCAGATGCTGGAGCTGGGCCGCAGCGGGCAATTGTGGATGAAAGTCTCGGGCATTTACCGTCTGGAGGGCAGCGCACAAGAAAACCTCAATTTCGCTCGTGCCGCGCTGCCGTTGTTGGTCGACGCTTTCGGTCAGCAGCGGCTGGTCTGGGGCAGTGATTGGCCCCATACCCAGCATGAAAACAGGGTCAGCTATGGCTCTGTGGTCGAGCAGCTGCAGGCGCTGGGCTGCACCGCGCCATTGATGCGCTCTTTGCTCATCGACGCACCCCAGGTGCTGTTTGATTTCCCGCCGACCGAGGCCTGATCCGGCTTCAGGCGCGCGTTTCTCGCCGTTGTTCAAGGCCGGCTGATGTGCGGCCGGTCGGGATCGTCTCCTGGGCTGTGAATGCTGATCCGTCTCGCCTTGGCCCCCTGGGGTTCGACCCGCAGCAGGAAGACGATCAGCAAACCATTCTTGAAGGTCGCGCCCTGCACCTCGATGTGATCGGCCAGATGGAAGACCAGCCGGAACGGCCCATGGGCGATGCCCTGATGCAGGTACGTCACGCCGCCATCGGTCTGGGCTTCAGCCCCGCAAACGGTGAGCACGTTTCTTTCCAGGGTCAGGTCGAGGTCAGCGGCCGCAAGCCCGGCTGTGGCGATCACGATTCGGTAATGATCCGTGCCGTATCGTTCGACGTTGTGAGGGGGGCCGCTGGCGTTTATTTCGCTGTGCAAGGCAGATTCAAAAAAATCGTTGAAGCGATCAAAGCCCACTGATTGCCGGAACAACGGGGCCAGTGAAGCGGTGGTGGCCATGCCTGAATCTCCTGGAGATTGCCACGGTGATCAAGACGCCGGTCGACGCCGGCTCTGCACTTGATGCTGTTGTTAGAGTTGAGCTCAAGCGCCAGAAAATACAAGCACCTCCGTTAAATACTCCGCCAACAGAACCACTCTATCGTCGCCCAAACATTTGCCTATTAGACGGCTGGCCAGAGTCGTCTAGTCTTGTGCGAGTGCTAGCCTGGGCTGTCTCGCTGATGGCCGAAAAAGTAAAAAGTAAACAAGAAGGTGAGTAGACCATGTCGACTGAATCGAAATGCCCGATCAACCACGCAGCCGGAGGCGGAACCACAAACCGTGACTGGTGGCCGAACCAGCTGAACCTCAAGATCCTGCACCAGCACTCGCCATTGACTGACCCGATGGGCGAGGGCTTCGACTACGCCAAAGAATTCAAGAGCCTCGATTTCGCAGCGGTCAAACGCGACCTGCTGGAAGTGATGACTCAATCCCAGGAGTGGTGGCCGGCCGACTTCGGTCACTACGGTCCGCTGTTCATTCGCATGGCCTGGCACAGCGCCGGGACCTACCGCACCGCTGACGGCCGTGGCGGCGCAGGGGCCGGGCAGCAGCGCTTCGCACCGCTCAACAGCTGGCCGGACAACGTCAACCTCGACAAGGCTCGCCGCCTGATCTGGCCAGTGAAGCAAAAGTACGGCAGCAAGATTTCCTGGGCGGACCTGATCGTGCTCACCGGCAACGTTGCGCTGGAATCCATGGGCTTCAAGACCTTCGGTTTTTCCGGTGGGCGTGCCGATGTCTGGGAACCGGACGAAGCTGTTTACTGGGGCGCCGAAACCACCTGGCTGGGCGGTGAAGACCGTTACGGCGCGCACAAGGACATGCAACAGCCGGGCGAGGGCACGCTGGTTGCCGAGCCGGAGCACCACAGCGAAGAACAGACCCGCACCGCCAACGGCGAGCGCAACCTCGAGAACCCATTGGCCGCCGTGCAGATGGGCTTGATCTATGTAAACCCGGAAGGGCCGGAAGGTGTGCCTGACCCGGCGGCGTCGGCTCGGGACATCCGCGAGACGTTCGGTCGCATGGCCATGAACGATGAGGAAACCGTCGCCCTGATCGCTGGCGGCCACGCCTTCGGCAAGACCCACGGTGCCGGACCTGCGGACAACGTCGGCCCTGAACCGGAAGCTGCAGGCCTTGAAGCACAAGGACTGGGCTGGCGCAGCACTTATGGCTCCGGCAAGGCCGGGGATGCCATCACCAGTGGGCTTGAAGTGACCTGGACCTCGACCCCGACCCGGTGGAGCAACGAGTACCTGGAAAACCTGTTCGGCTTCGAGTGGGAGCTGACCAAGAGCCCGGCCGGCGCCCATCAGTGGAGACCGAAGAATGGCGAGGGCGCGGGCAAAATCCCCCATGCCTTCGACCCTGCCAAACGCCAGGAACCGCGCATGCTGACGTCCGATCTGGCGCTGCGCGTGGACCCTGCCTACGAGCAGGTCTCCCGACGCTTCCTGGAAAACCCTGACCAATTGGCCGATGCCTTCGCCCGCGCCTGGTTCAAGTTGACCCACCGGGACATGGGCCCGCTCGCCCGTTACCTCGGCCCGGAAATGCCAGGGGAAGAGCTGCTGTGGCAGGACCCGATTCCCGAGGTCAACCACCCGCTGGTGGACGCCAATGATGTAGCTGCGCTGAAGGAAAAAATCCTGGCGTCCGGGCTGTCGGTCTCGCAGCTGGTCGGCACGGCCTGGGCGGCGGCGTCCACCTTCCGTGGTTCCGACAAACGCGGCGGCGCCAACGGCGGTCGTCTGCGTCTGGCCCCGCAGAAAGACTGGGCGGTCAACCAACCGGCCAATCTGGCGGGCGTGCTGCAAACCCTGGAGCGCGTCCGCGACGAATTCAACGGCGCCCAGTCCGGCGGCAAGCAGATTTCGCTGGCTGATTTGATCGTTCTCGGCGGCAGCGCAGGTATCGAACAGGCGGCAAAAAAAGACGGCCACCACGTCACAGTGCCGTTCACCCCGGGCCGCATGGACGCTTCCCAGGAACAGACCGACGTCGAGTCGTTCGGCTTCCTTGAACCCATCGCCGACGGTTTCCGCAATTACCTCAAGGGCCATTACCGCGTCTCGGCAGAGAAGCTTCTGGTCGACAAGGCGCAGTTGCTGAACCTGACGGCACCGCAGATGACCGTCCTGATCGGCGGCTTGCGCGTTCTGGATATCAATGCCGGGCACAGCCAGCACGGCGTCCTGACCGAAAGACCGGGCACGCTGAGCAACGACTTCTTCAAGAACCTTTTGGACATGGGCGTCGAATGGAAAGGCGTGTCGGGCGGCGACCAGCTGTTCGAAGCCCGCGACCGCAACACCGGCGCCGTCAAATGGACCGGCACCCGGGTCGACCTGGTGTTCAGTTCACACGCTCAATTGCGGGCCGTGGCGGAGGTCTACGCCAGTGCTGACGGGGAAGAGAGGTTCATCCAGGACTTCGTCGCCGCGTGGACCAAAGTGATGGAGCTGGACCGCTTTGATCTTGCCTGAGGTGCGTGCTTCATAGCCCTCGACCTGTAAGACCCAACGCCTCCCTTGTGGAGGCGTTGTTGTTTGCGCGGCCGGGTGCATCCGCGTTGGATGAACAGGACATAGCGTGAAATACACCCTCAAAGGCATGGCTCATGAAGCGGCTACCGTGGTTTGTGCATCCACAGTCGAGGTAGTCAGCATGGTCACGAAAGCGCGTTCGCGCAGCTTGCGCATAGGGCGGTATTCCGAAATGGGGAGGATCTATCTGGTTACCTCCCGGCTTGACCGTATGAGAGATGATTTTAGTGATTGGCGGGTGGGTCGGCTGCTCGTAAAGGAAATGAGAGATGTGCACGAGTGCGGATTTGCAAAAACGCTGGCGTGGGTTGTGATGCCTGACCATTTTCACTGGTTAGTGAAGCTTCATCATGGCTCGCTTGCGGGCATTGTTCAGCGAGTCAAGTCGAAGACCGCCATTGCAGTGAACAGGGTCACCGGCAATCAGGGGCGACTGTGGCAGCCTGGATATCACGATGCAGCCGCACGCCATGAGGATGATCTGATTCACTTCGCCCGCTATATCGTGGCCAATCCTCTCCGGGCCGGGTTAGTCAGCCGGGTCGGAGATTATCCACTATGGGACTCCATTGGATTGCCAGGTTCAGGGGTGGAGTTCGGAGAGTCCGGGAGTGAGTTTCTTAAGCTTTTATTAGGAATCAACAATGATCTGCCTGAGTCATTGCCCATCAATGAGTCTTCGTGAACAAGGTGGGCCGCCACCCCGGTCACTCCCACAGGTCCAACGAACTGGCCGAAATATCGAGCCGAACCACCATCCCGTGGGAGTCGAGCTTGCTCGCGAAAGCTCACTTTCAGCCGCCAGAGAAAGTGGCTGAATGCCCCGGCCCCTTCGTGAGCAAGCTCACTCCCACAAGTTTTGCAGCAACCTGAGATTCCGAGGCGCACCACCATCCCGTGGGAGTCGAGCTTGCTCGCGAAGGCTCACTTTCAGCCGGAAGAGAAAGTGGCTGACTGTCCCGGCCCCTTCGTGAGCAAGCTCACTCCCACAGGTCCTGCAACAACCGAAAATCCTGAGCCGAATCACCATCCCGTGGGAGTCGAGCTTGCTCGCGAAGGCTTACTTTCAGCCACCCGAGAAGGTGGCTGAATGTACTGGCCTCTTCGTGAGCAAGCTCACTCACACAAGTCCCCCGAACTTACCGAAATGTCGAGCCGAACCACCATCCCGTGGGAGTCGAGCTTGCTCGCGAAGGCTCACTTTCAGCCGCAGAGGAAGTGGCTGAATGCCCCGGCCCCTTCGTGAGCAAGCTCACTCCCACAAGTTTTGCAGCAACCTGAGATTCCGAGGCGCACCATCATCCCGTGGGAGTCGAGCTTGCTCGCGAAGGCTCACTTTCGGCCGGAAGAGAAAGTGGCTGACTGTCCCGGCCCCTTCGTGAGCAAGCTCACTCCCACAGGTCCTGCAACAACCGAAAATCCTGAGCCGAATCACCATCCCGTGGGAGTCGAGCTTGCTCGCGAAGACTCACTTTCAGCCGGAAGAGAAAGTGGCTGAATGCCCCGGCCCCTTCGTGAGCAAGCTCACTCCCACAGGTCCCCCGAACTGGCCGAAATATCGAGCCGAACCACCATCCCGTGGGAGTCGAGCTTGCTCGCGAAGACTGACTTTCAGCCACCAGAGAAAGCGGCCGAATGCCCAGGCTTCTTGGTGAACAAGGCGAAGCCAACCCCGGTCACTCCCACGTGTCCCGGGATCTTTCAGCGGGAAGATCAGCGCCGGCGCCGACAAACTCACCCGCTTTTCCACCCTCCACCCAACGCCGCCATGAGCCCGACACTGGCCTGCAACCTATTGGTCTCAACCACCTGCAACCGCCGTTGTGCCTGAAGCGCCGCGGTTTGCGCGGTCACTACATCCAGGTAACTCGCGGCCCCGGCCTGGTAGCTGCTCATCGCCATCTGTTCGGCGTTTTGCGCGGCGTCGACAGCGGCGTGCTGGTCATCGGACTCGCGCTGCAGATCGCGCAGCTGACCCAGATTGTCTTCCACCTCGCGCACAGCCTTGAGCACCTGGCTGTGATACTGCGCGGCGGCCTCTTCAAACTCGGCCTTGGCTTGCCGCTCGTTGGCGCTGCGGCGGCCGCCGTCGAAAATCGGCAGGTTGACCAGCGGCCCCAGCGCCCAGTAACGATTGGCTGCCGCCAGCAGATTGCCGCTGCCCTGGGTTTGCCCGCCGAGCAGGCCGGTCAGGCTGAAGTCCGGGTACCACGCCGCTTTCGCCACGCCGATGTTGGCGTTGGCGGCGAACACGCGGCGCTCTGCGGCGGCGACGTCGGGGCGTTGTTGCAACAGGCTGCCGGGCAAGGCGTGGGGGATGCCGGGCAGTTTCAGCGGTTGCGCGTTCTGGGCCAGATGAACGTCTCCGGGCATCGCGCCCACCAGTTCGGCGATGGCGTGTTCGCCGAGGTCGCGCTGGGCGTTGACGTCATCGAGTTGCGCACGGGCTTCGGCGAGCTGGCTTTGCGCACGGGTCAGGTCCAGTGCCGACGCGATCTTGCCCTCGTAGCGATCGCGGGTCAGTTGCAGGGCCTGGGTGTAATCGTCCAGCGAGGTCTGCAGGATGCGGCTCTGCGCGTCCAGCCCGCGCACCTGCACATACAGCGTCGCCAACTGGCGCTGCAGGCTCAGGCGCGCGACCGCCAGATCGTCCGCCGAGGCTTGGGCCTGGGCGTCGCCGGCCGCCACCTGGTTGCGGATCTTGCCCCACAGGTCCGGGTCGAAATTGAGGCTGAACCCGGCGGTGTCGCTGTTGTAGATCGAGGGCTGTGTGCCGCTGCGCAGTGGTCGTCGATCCGACTGCCGTTGGCGAACCGGGCTCAAACTGGCGCTGACCTGAGGCATCAGCCCCGCGTGCAACTGAGCCGCATACGCCAGCGCGGCGTCGTAGTGCGCCAGCGCGGCCGTCAAATCCGGGTTGGCATTGAGCAGCCGGTGTTGCAGATCATTCAGTTGCGCGTCCTCGAACGCTTCCCACCACTGGGCTTGCACCGTATCGGCAGGCTGCACCGGATGCCAGGGACCGGCGTCCTCGGCGAAATGCGCGGGCAGATGAACCGCCGGCGCCTGATAAACCGGTGCGAGCGAACAGCCCTGCAGCGTCACGGCGATGGCCAGCGTCAGCGCTTCAAGCCTTGTGCGCATGGTCACCTCCGGCGTCGGCCAGTTGCACGGCATCGTTCTCCCGCAGCGCATCGGGCGGGTTATCGATGACGTGATCGGCCGGTTTGAGGCCTTGATCGACGATCAGCCGATCGCCTAGGTCCATCGCGATGTGGATGTCGCGCAGGTGCACATGGCCGGCGCCATCGAGGGTGGCAACCTGGGTGCCTTTGGCGCGGAAGATCAGCGCGCTGGCCGGAATGCTCAGCCCGCCGCGGGCGTTTTTTACCGGCAGCGTGGCGTCGGCGTAGTCGCCGGGCATCAGCGCGCCATCCGGGTTGTCGGCGATGAACTGGGTCAGCAGGGTGCCGGAGCGTGGATCCACCGCCGTGGAGTCACCCAGCAACGTGGCGGTGTAGGTCTGCCCCGGATGCTCGGGCACGCTCAACTGCACCTGCATGCCGGGATGCACGACGCTGGCGTAGTTCTGCGGGATCGGCACATACAGCCGCAGGCGATGGGTGTCGGCGAGGCTGAACAGCGGGCGGGCGCCGCCGTCATCGGCTTTGATCAACTGACCGATGTCGGTGTTGCGCGCGGTGACAGTGCCGCTGAATGGCGCGCGAATGGTCTTGTAATCCTCCAGCGCCACGATCCGTTGATAGTCGGCGTCTGCCGCCTGCACATCGGCATTGGCAGCCGTGGCGGTGGCAACTTTTTCATCCACTTCCTGCTGTGACACCGAGTGGGTGGTCAGTAGATGCTGCCAGCGTGCCGCCGTGGTCTGTGCGATGCGTGCGTTGGCGTGTTGCTGGGCCAGACGCGCCCGGGCCTGAGCCAGTTGCTGGTCGAGCTCGGGGCTGTCGATGTGGGCCAGTACCTGACCGGCCTGCACATGGCTGCCGATGTCGGCGTCCCAGTCTTTCAGGTAACCGCTGACCCGCGCGTTGATCGCCGCATTGCTCCAGGCCTCGAGGCGCGCGGGCAGGCGCAAGGTGTTGCCTTGGGCGCTTTGGGTCGGCACGACAACACTGACAACGGGCACCGATTGTCGCTCGGTCCAGGCGTCGACGGCGTGTGCCTCGCGGGTGCGTGCGGCGACGCCATTGGCGACCAGCAGCGCCGCCAGGGTCAGGCCGCCAATGCCGAGCAACATCAGGCGCTTGCGCGAAGGGGCGTGTTCAGACGACATGGGGTGTTTCTCCATCAAGGGCATTCGCAGGCAAGGGTGTTGAGTGGCGGTGGACGAGGCTGAAGACCACCGGCACGAACAGCAGGGTCGCGGTGGTGGCGAGGATCAGGCCGCCGATCACCGCACGGCCGAGCGGCGCGTTCTGTTCCTGGGAAATCGCCAGCGGTAGCATGCCGATGATCATCGCCAGCGCGGTCATGCACACCGGGCGGAAGCGCGTGTAGCCAGCCTCCATTGCGGCGAGCAGGGCATCGCCGTGTTCGGCCAGACGCTCGCGGCAGAAACTCACCACCAGAATCGAGTTGGCCGTGGCCACGCCCATGCAGAGGATCGCCCCGGTCAGCGCCGGGACCGACAGCGACGTGCCGCTGAGAAACAGCATCCAGACGATGCCTGCGAGCGCGGCGGGCAGGGCCGTGATGACCACGAACGGATCGATCCACGATTGAAAGTTGACCACGATGAGCAAGTAGATCAGCACCACGGCGCCGAGCAGACCGAGGCTCAGGCCGCTGAACGCTTCGTGCAACGCGTCGATCTGGCCGTGCAGGCTGACCGTCGCGCCTTTGGGCCGCAGGTGCGCGGTGTCGTCGATGACCTTCTGGATGTCCGCCGCCACCCCGCCGAGGTCGCGGCCCTGCACGTTGGCGAACAGGTCCAGTGTCGGCTGAATGTTGTAGTGGGTGACCACCGCCGGGCTGTCGACGCGGCTGATGGTCGCCAGGCCGCCGAGGATCTGCGACTGCCCGTTGCTGCCGGTAATCGGCAGGGCTTCGAGGCTCGGCAGGCTGTCGAGACGGTATTGCGGTGTCGCCGCGACCACCGAATACGAGACGCCGTTTTTCGGGTTCAGCCAGTAAGTCGGCGCCACCTGGGAGGTGCCGGCCAGGGACGCGCCGAGGCTGGTGGTCACGTCTTTTTCCGTGATCCCCAGTTGCTTGGCGCGCAGCCGATCAACGTTCACCTGCAACGACGGGTAACCGGTGGATTGCTGAATGCGCAGGTCGGCGATGCCCGGCACATGCTGCAAACGGCGCTGCAGTTCCAGTGCGTAGGCGCGGTTGGCGTCGCCGTTGGGGCCGGAGATTTTCAGGTCCAACGGAGCCGGGGCGCCGAAGTTGAGGATCTGGCTGCTGATGTCGGCAGGCATGAAGGCGAACTGGCTGCCGGGGAAGCTTTGCGGCAAGGCTTCGCGCAGGCGTTTGACGTACTCAGCGGTTGGCGCGTGATCGGCCTTGAGGGTGACCTGAATGTCGCCATCCTGCGGTCCGATGGTGCCGCTGCTGCTGTAGGCCATGTCGATGCCGCTCAGGGGGATGCCGATGTTGTCGATCACCGTGTCCAGTTCATCGGCCGGGATGATCTCGCGGATGCGCTGCTCGATGCGGTCGAACGCCGCCGCGCTTTCCTCGATGCGCGTGCCCAGTGGCAGGCGCACATGCATCGACAGCGCGCCGGCGTCGGTGGCCGGGAAGAAGTCTTCGCCCAGGCTCGGCAGCAGCGCAAAACTGGCGAGCACGCAGGCGAGAAAGCCGATGAGGAATGACTTGCGCCGCTTCAGTGCCAGGCCGAGCAGGCCGTGGTAGGTGTCGCGAATAACTGAGAAGCGTGTCTCGAAACCCTGTTGAAACCTCAATGCGCCGCGCAGGATCAGGTTGCGTTGACGCCCATGCTGATCACCTTCGTGGTGGTTGATAAACGGGTCTTCCGGGTGATGGCCAGGGCCGGTTTCCAGCTCGTGGGGTTTGAGCAGAAACATCGCCAGGGTCGGCACCAGCGTGCGCGACAGCAGGAACGAGCTGGCCATGGCGAAGATCACCGCCAGCGCCATGGGCCGGAACAAATAACCGGCGATCCCTTGCAGCATGAACATCGGCACGAAGACGATGCAGATGCACAGCAGCGACACGAACGCGGGGCCGACGATCTGCCGCGCGCCGTCCATGATCGCGTCCTTCACCGCCTTGCCCTGTTCTAGGTGCCAGTTGATGTTCTCGATGGTCACCGTTGCGTCGTCCACCAGAATCCCCACGGCCAGCGCCAAGCCGCCGAGGGTCATCACGTTCAGGGTTTGTCCGGTCACGGAAAGCAGCGCGATGGCCGAGAGCACGGCCAGGGGAATCGACGCGGCGATGATCAGCGTCGAGCGCCAACTGCCGAGGAACAGCAGGATCATCACGCTGGTCAGCAAGGCGGCGATGATGCCTTCCCGGGCCACACTCCCCACCGACGCTTTGACGAACACCGAGGCGTCGCCCAGCAGCGAGGTTTTCAGGGCGGGCGGCAGCGTCTCGTTGATCAGCGGCAGCATGTTGCGGATGTTGTCGACGATGGACAGGGTCGAGATGTTGCCGTTCTTCAGCGCCGGCATCAGCACGGCGCGACGGCCGTCAACGCGCACGATGTTGGTCTGCGGCGGCGAACCGTCGCGCACGTGGGCCACCTGGCCGATGGTGATCAGCGCGCCGTCGACGGTCTTGATCGGCAGGTCATTGAGTTCGTCGATGGCCTTGGGGCTGTTGTTGAGCAGCACGGTGTATTCGTCGCCGCCCATCTTCGCCGTGCCCACCGGGATGATCTGGTTGCCGGCGGCCAGTGCGTTGCCGACGTCTTGCGCGGACAGGCCTTTGGCGGCCAGCGCCTGCGGGTCGAGGTCCAGGGTGATCTGCCGCTGCTTGCCGCCCATGGGCGTCGGCATCGCCAGCCCCGGCACCGCGCTGAGGGGCAGGCGGACGCTGTTCTGCACCAGATCGCGAATCTTCGCTTCCGACAGCGTCGGGCTGGAAAAGGCCATCTGCAGGATCGGCACGGTCGAGGCGCTGTAGTTAAGGATCAGCGGCGGTGTGATGCCCGCCGGCATTTGCTTGAGCACGGTCTGTGAGACCGCGGTCACTTGCGCGTTGGCGGTGCGGATATCCACGCCCGGCTGGAAGAAAATCTTGACGATGCCCATGCCGGGCAGCGACTGCGACTCGATGTGTTCGATGTCGTTGACCGTGGTGCTCAGCGAGCGCTCGTAGGTGTAGATCACCCGACCGGCCATGGCGTCCGGCGACAGCCCGGCGTATTGCCAGACCACCGCGACCACCGGAATGCCGATGTCCGGAAACACATCGGTGGGCGTTTTAAGGGCCGCCATCGGCCCGACAATACAGATGAAAATCGCCAACACGATAAACGTGTACGGCTTTAGCAATGCAGTCCTGACCAGCCCGAGCATGCCGTAAACCTCCCATTTCGAATGGGCGCAGTCTTGGGGGACGTACCTAACACGCGGCTTTCAGCCAGATGAACAAAACGTTAGTGCGGTGAGCAGGTTGCTTTCATGCTGGATTCATTTGTTGTTCATCCGCGACCCACGCACCCTGCGCCCCTCGAAATTCCACCCTGCACATCAGGGATTTTTTCAACTGCCGAGGTCGTGCCATGAAAGCCAAATCGTTATTGCTGGTTCCTATGTTCAGTCTGGTCGTGTTGCTCTCCGCCTGCGCCGGTCCCATGCCCAAAGCCGACCCGAGCGAGGCGTGGATCAGCCTGCAGGAAGAGCCCGCGGACGTGCTGATGGCCGAGGACTTGGACGGCAAGCGCCTGAATGACGGCCGCTTCTTCGAAGTCAAACCGGGCGCCCACACCCTGGACGTCAACCTGATCGTCGAACGCAGCGGCGACAACGGAGAGATGAACTGCGAGACCGGCATCCAATACGGCCAGTTCCAGGCGGGTGAGCATTACAAACTGGTGGAGTCCAGCCTGGGCGAGGAATACCGGGTGAAACTTGAAGATGCGAAAGGTAGGTCGCTTGAGCACAGCGTGGACTTCACGTGCATGCCGGGGTGATGGGAAGACTGCTTTGTGGTTCGGGTGATGTCGCGCACTGTCACGCGGCACACCTGATCCATGTGTGAGCTTGCTCACGAAGACGGCATTCCGGCTGCCGGATAATGAGCGGCTTTACCGGCCTATTCGCGAGCAAGCTCGCTCCCACAGGTGCCTAATCTGCCAGAAGATCTGCGTTTTCATCCTGTTTATTAGACCCAGCGCTGTCGTACGGCAAACAAGGTCCTTGTGGGAGTGAGCTTGCTCACGAAGGCGGCATTCCGGCTGCCGGATAATCAGCGGCTGTACGGGCCTATTCGCGAGCAAGCTCGCCCCCACGGGTGCTCCATTAACCGAAAGATCAGCGTGGCTTTACCGCGAGGAGCCAGTAAACCGCCTCAAAAGCGAGTTCGGCCATGCGGTCACTGTTGATGTGCTTCTCAAAAACGACAGGGGCGGTACTCGCCTATATCAGGAAAATGTTCAGCGTGTTGACGACCACATCCCTGAAAACTACGATCCAGCGTCACTACTCAGGATGCTGAATGCACACGAGGGATTGAAATGAGTTCGCCTGACAAGCCTTTACCAAAACTGACAAGGACCCTTTCCGACTTCGTCCGCAACGCCACCTTCGAGGAGAAGGAACGGGTTTATCTGGAGGTCATGGAGAAAGCCTGGGCGCGGCAGGAAAAGATCATCGAGCAAGCCCGGAAAATGTAACGCCCCCCAATAACAAAGCCGCCCTTGAGGCGGCTTTGTCGTCTTCGCTTGCAGCTTGCAGCCTAAAGCCCCACCCCCTTCACCCCAACGCCAACACCCGCCGACACTCCAGCACCAGACTCGCCCCCCCGGACGGGCTGCTGCCGATGCGCAGTTTAAAGCCGTGCAGATTCACGATCGCAGCGACGATCGACAGCCCCAGGCCGAAGCCGCTTTGCTGATTGCCGTTTTCGCTGCGGTAGAAGCGCTTGAACACAGCCTCGCGTTCGGCATCGGGGATGCCGGGGCCGGTGTCCTGAACTTCGATGAAGGTGGTTTCCCCTTCGGCGCGGGCGATGAGCAGGACTTGCCCGCCCGGCGGGGTGAACTTGATCGAGTTGCTCAGCAGGTTCGACAGCGCCTCGAACAGCAGCGCGCGGTCACCCACCAGCGGCGGCAGGTGCTCGGCAACTTTCAGCTGCAGAGAGACGCGGCCTTCTTCGGCCAGCGGCAGGTAAAAATCGTGCAACTCCTGCAACAGCGGCTGCGGATCGAGCTGACCGAACGCCGAACGCCGCTGGTGATCTTCCAGTTCCGAGATCCGCAGCAGCCCGCGAAAGCGCGCCATCAGCGTGTCGGCGTCGGCGATCACCTGGGCCATTTGCTCGCCCAGCGCCGAATCTTCCGGTGACTGCTGCTGAATCCGGTACAGCTGCGCGCGCAGACGGGTCAGCGGGGTGCGCAGGTCGTGGGCGATGTTGTCGCAGACGCCCTTGACCTCGTTCATCAGGCGCTCGATGCGGTCGAGCATGGCGTTGACGATGTCGGCGAGCATGTCCAGCTCGTCGCGGCGGTCCGACACCGGCAGGCGTCGGGCCAGGTCACCGGTTACGATGGCCTCGGCGCTGGCCTGAATCGCCCGGATGCGTTGCAGCGGCCGGCGTCCCAGCAAGTGCCAGCCAGCGATACCCGGAATGATCGTCAGCGAAATGCCCCACAGCAGCGCGCGCAGAATCAGCGTGGTCACGGCGAACAGCGAACCGTTGTCGCGCACCAGAATCAGCCAGCGATCATCCAGCGTGTGAATCGCCACGGCGTCGCAGCCCGAGCTGGGCAGGTCTGGGTCGTCGGAGTCGATGCAGGTGGCCAGTTCCTGGATTTCCCCGGTCAGCTTGAGGCCGTCGGGAATGCTCTGGATCGGGCCACTGATGGGATTCATGTCCTTGTCGAACAGCCCGTAGGCGTCGACCGAACGCATGTCGAATTTGTCGCTGGTGCGTAACGCATCGTCCAGCTGCGCGCCTTCGAATCGCGAGAACAACTGCTGGCGCTGCATCAATGAGTGGCGGGCGAGGGTGTTGAGGTAACTGGTGACTTCCCAGTACAGCACCCCCATGAGGATGCTGCTCCAGGCCACAAACAGGAAACTGTACAGCGCCAGCAGCCGGCTGCTGGAGGAGCGCCAGCCCTTAGACGGGTTCGGCAATGACATAACCTGAGCCTCGAACGGTACGTATCAGCGGCGTCAGGGTAGGGGGATCGATTTTCTTGCGCAAGCGACCGATGTGCACGTCGATCAGGTTGGTGCCGGGGTCGAAGTGATAACCCCAGACTTCTTCGAAAATCATCATGCGGGTGATGATCTGCCCGCTGTTGCGCATCAGGAATTCCAGCAGCTTGTATTCGGTGGGCAGCAGGTTCAGCGGCTGCCCGGCGCGGCTGGCTTCACGGGTGATCAGATTGAGTTCGAGGTCGGCGACCTTGAGCATGGTCTCGGCCTGGGTTCCCGGATTGCTACGGCGTAGCAAGACTTCCACCCGGGCGGCCATTTCGTCGGAGGCGAAGGGTTTGGACAGGTAATCATCCCCACCCGCGCGCAACCCGCGCACGCGCTCATCTACATCGGACAGCGCGCTGATCATCAGAATTGGCGTGGCGATACCCAGGGCGCGCATGGTGGTGACAATCGCCAGACCGTCGACTTCCGGCAGCATGCGATCGAGGGTGATCAGGTCGTAATCGCCGCTGACCGCGCGGACCAGGCCCTCGCGACCGTTGTCGACCCAGTCCACCTGCAGGCCGTGGCTGCTCAGTTCGGCAACGATTTCCTTCGCGGTGACGGCATCGTCTTCGATTGTCAGAATTCGCGTCATGTGAGATCAGGGCCACGTGAGAGGACAGAAGGCTGCATTTTGCCTTTAAACGTAGTCGGGATTTCTTAAAAATAATTTAAGAAGGGCATGAGGGGCGTTTTGGTGCTAGCCAGCGCGCCGGGGGGAGTGGGCAGGCGCTCGATTCCTGACAGGTCAGCGATCAGTGTGGGAGCGACCGGGGTGGCGCTCCACCTTGCTCGCGAATGCGTTGTATCAGGCGACCCTTGACTGTCAGGTCCGACGCTTTCGTGAGCAAGCTCACTCCCACATGACCTGTGTCAGACTCAGGTACACCGGTCACCCCCACATGACCAGTGTCACACCCAGGCACACCGGTCACTGTCACATTTCCTACCGCTTCAAGCGCCTTTGCGATCGGATTCAGCTTTGGGCTGACGCAGCTCTTGCTTCAGCTTTTCGTCCAGCGCTTTCTTCTGGCCTTTCTTGTCCGGCGTTTCGCCTTCGCTGCGGATCTGCGCATGGCTGATCAACGCGAAGATGAAGCTGCCGCCGATGATGTTGCCACCCAGTGTCGGGCCTGCGAATGTCAGCCAGAAATCCTTCCACGGCAGCTCGCCGGCGAACACCAGATACGAGACCTCGGCGGAGCCAACGACGATGTGGGTGAAATCACCCAGCGCCATCAGGTAGGTGATCATCACGATGATGGCGACCTTGGCCGATTCCATGGACGGGATCATCCACACCATAGTGGCGATCATCCAGCCGGAGATAATGCCCTTGGCGAACATCTGCCCGCTGTCGTTCTCCATCACCTTGCGGCCGATTTCGAGGAAGGCCTGGTCGGTCTTGGTGTCGAAGATCGGCAGGTGCAGCATGACGTAGGCCACCAGCAGCGTGCCGCACAGGTTACCTACCAGCACCACGGTCCACAGCCGCAACAGGCGGACGACGTTTTTCAGCGTCGGCTTGCTCATCACCGGCAGCACGGCGGTCAGGGTGTTTTCGGTGAACAGCTGCTGACGGGCCAGAATCACCGCCAGAAAGCCTGCGCAGTAGCCGAAGCTGGCGATAACTTTGAAGCCTTCGGCATCGGGCAGGCGAGAGTTCAACAAGCCCATCGCCATCAGCGACAGGCCCATGGTCAGCCCGGCCGCGAGGGCCGACCAGAACAGCGCCGCGACGTTGCGCTCCAGCTCCTGATCGCCCTGCATGCGGATCGTTTCGTGGAGGACGGCGGCGCGGGGCGGCTGGTTTTCGTCGATGTCGCGTTCTTCTTCCGCCGTGAGGCCGGGGGTCTTGCCGTCTGGTTCGTGTTCCATGGCGATCCTTTGGATGATTCAGTGCTCTTGGGCAGAGCATTCTGCTTTCGCTGTTCGAGGGAGGCGGCGGCTGGCGTGCACGTGCTTGCTGCGCGGCGCTGCTGCTTGAGACACAATCCGTCACCCGTCGTTCGCCAACGGCGGCAGCCTTTTCACTGACCCGGGAGCCCCCCTTTGAGCCTTCACATCCGCGATGCCACCCGTGACGACGCCGCCGTCATCCTGGGCTTCATCACCGAGCTTGCGATCTACGAAAAAGCCGAGCACGAAGTCAAGGCCAGCGTCGCTGACATTGAGCAAAGCCTGTTCGACGAAGCTTCGCCGGCCAAGGCGCTGATCTGCCTGCTGGACGGCCAGCCCATTGGTTTCGCCGTGTACTTCCCGAGCTATTCCACCTGGCTGGGCCGCAAGGGCCTGTACCTTGAGGATCTGTACGTGTCCGCTGCGCAACGGGGCGTCGGCGCCGGCAAGAAACTGCTGCGCCATCTGGCCCGGATCGCCCATGACAGCGGCTGCGGTCGTCTGGAGTGGAGCGTGCTGGACTGGAACCAGCCGGCGATCGACTTCTACAAATCAATCGGCGCCGAGCCCCAGGACGAGTGGGTGCGTTACCGGATGGAGGGGGAAGGGTTGAAACGCTTTGCGTTGGGGCAGGATTGAGGCGTATTGCTGCAGGAGCTTGCCTGCGGATGCGGACACCCACAGGTCCTCCGAACTGGCCGAAATATGAGTCAGTCCACTATCCCGTGGGAGTGACCGGGGTGGCGCTCCACCTTGCTCGCGAAGACTGACTTACAGCCGCCGGAGAAAGTGGCTGAATGTCCCGGCCTCTTCGCGAGCAAGCTCACTCCCACAGGTCCTACGAACTGGCCGAAATATGAGTCAGTCCACTATCGCGTGGGGGCGCGGGATGTGCGGCGCGCCGCCCTTTAACCCCCCCCGGGAAAGGG